>JAJSZS010000005.1 GCA_030262725.1 Candidatus Desulfofervidus auxilii
CATAAAGGAATTAGATTTAACTGTGTTTTTAAAAACTATTTTAAAAGACGCCTTTCTCAGGGTCTGCCCTTTAAAAAGGCCATCTTTGCTGTAGTTCATAAACTTGTTAGAGTTATCTATGCTTTGCTTACTAAAAGGATGCTCTTTAATCCAACTCATTGCTTATAGTTGACTCCTTAAAAACATTTAAATCCCCTCATCCATCTTTTCCCTATTTTTCTTCAGCCACTCTATTAATTTATCTAGCACCTGTTTTATTTCATCCAAATGATAATAACAGATTTCATATAATTCTTCTGGTGTAATTTCATGGTAAAAGTGAACCATACGATTACGATAGCCAGCCATTTTTTTTAATAAAATTGCTTCTTTTTCTGGAAGGATATCTTTTTCTAAAAGCCCCTTTGCTACATCCTTATATTCTGTAGCAGGATAGCCAAAACCTTTGGCTAAAATGTGTCTGCCAAGGTCAAGCAATGCTTCCAATGCCCTTCTTAAGTAAGATTCAGCAGATGCCACATTTCTTTTGTCTTTTAAAAATTCATTTTGATCTTGGAGAGGCAATTCCTTTATAGACTCTATCATCTTTAAAACCCAAGAGATTCTTTGTGTAACCACTTCTTTATTAATCTTTGTAGGTGTCATTTAAAACCCTAAAATCATCTTTTGTTTCATGCGTTCATAATGAATGAGCTCTGCTGCCTGACGCATGATGTATAGTTGATATTCTGCTTCATAAGTTAAATCTTTGGCATAAAGCAATTCGCCTTTTACTATCTCAAGGGCTAAAAAGATAGGTGCTTCAGGAATGATTACTAAATCAACCCTTTTAACATCAAAAATTTCTTCAAGAGCTAAGGCAATTTCAACCTTTTCTTCTACATTAAGTCTTCTTCTTGGCTTTATGCCTATATCAAGGTCAGAAACACCTTTTGAAAGTCTTTCAATCTTTCCTTCAACTAAATTAAGTGCTTCCTTTGCCCTACTGCCAAAGGCATAAATGATTTGAATGTCATATTTTTCTGCCAGTTGTTTAAGTTCATTTTTAATTTTATTCATACTCCAACTCTACTAAATATGCTTCTATTTTTTTATTAACCTCACTAAGTTCCTTTTCAATCCACATAAGCTCCTTCCATTCTTTAGCAATGTCAATCTCCTCTATCTCCTCTTCTGGGAATATATATAAAGTAACATTTAAGTTATAGTCATTTTCTTTTATTTCATCTAAACTTACTACCTTGCAAAAGCCCTTTATATCCTTAAATTCCTTATAAGCATTTGCTATTTTTTTTATATGCTCATCCCCCAAACGATTTAGTTTTCTTACTTCTGGATGTTGTTCATATTCTTTGCTGGCATTTATAAATAAAATTTTATTTTTATTTTGTTTATTTTTATTAAGAATAATGATTGCCCCTGGTGCACCAGTATTATAAAAAAGTTTTTCTGGCAAAAGAATAACAGCTTCTATCAGGTCAGCATTTAAAATCTGTGTTCTTATAACCTTTTCCTTCCCTCCTCTAAAAAGGCAACCATTATCTATGACTACACCTACTCTGCCTGTATCATCCTTTGCTGATGAAAGCATGTGCTGTATCCAAGCCCAGTCTGCAGATTGTCTTGGTGTAAATCCAAATTTATACCTTTCTTTCCAAAACTCCCCTTTTTTTAGCACTGTTTCATCATAACCATCCTGATTCCAAGGGGGATTAGCTATGACAATATCAAATTTTTTTATACCTTCTCCTTCCTTAAATTTGGGATAAAGGAGGGTGTCTCCAAGCACTAGTTGGGCATTGCGTATATCATGGATATAAAGATTCATCTTGGCAAGGGCTAAGGTTTTATGATTGGCCTCCTGTCCAAAAAGAAAAAGTTTATCTGCTTCTTTACGACCATGTTCATTTTCCACATATTTATAAGAAACAATAAGCATGCCACCTGAGCCACAGGCTGGGTCATAGATGCTTTCACCTGGTTTTGGAGCAAGTATTTCTACGATTAATTTTATAACCTCTCTAGGTGTATAAACTTCTCCTTCTTTTGCCTTCTGTGGTGCAAAATAATGTAAAATCCATTCATAGGCATCTCCTAGAATATCAGGAGAGACATTATGAAGCGATTTTGCACTAAATAACTCAACAAGTTGTCTTAAAATTTCTGCATTTTCCCTACTAGTTGTAAACTGAACAAAATCCACATTCTCAAAGACATCTCTAAGCTCTGGATTTCTCTCTGCTAATGCTTTCATTGCCTTAGAAAAATTTTCTGGAAGGCGAGAGGGTTCTCTTCTTAGTTTTTCCCAAAGGAATTCTTCAGGGATATCAAAATCATGATATACTACGTTTTTTGCTTCTTCTTTCGCTTCTTCTTCGCTTAAGCCATCTGCTAAAGCCTCTTTATAAGCCTCTTTGAATTCCTTTTCCCATTTATCACAGATTCTTTTATAAAAAAGCAAAGTTAAAATAAAAGTATAATCTACCCTTGTTCTGATAAGGTCTGCTGCTTTCTTTAAAAGTGCTTCAAGTTCACCCCTTGTAAGTTCTTCCTTGCTAACAGAAAGCAAGTTAAAGATTATTTCTTTTTTACTTTTTAGTTTATATATCCTTTTTCTTGCATCTTGAGGATCAAATTCTACTGTAAGCCATCCCTTTTTTCTTAGCTCTGAAAGAAAGACATTAACCTGGTCTTCGTTATCTTGATTTTTTTCTTTCAATACTTTAGCCGCATCTTCAAACTTAAAAGGAGAATTTTGAAATGCCTCCCATAAAATTTCATGCCTTTTCTCTAACCATCTTGGTATCATAAGCTTTATATTATAAACTTATCGAAAGTTTTAAAATCATAAATAATTTCTAAAATCAAGAGGTAAATTATGTTAAAGAAAGTTTATATTGTTTGTTTTGTCATTTTTCCTTTTATGGTGTGTTCTGGGATGGTTTATTCTATTCTTTCTCTTTTTTTTGCTAAAGTAGGAGCAACAAAAAGTCAGATTGGATTTATTTATACTAGTGGTGCTCTTGCCGGTGCTGTCACTGCTCCACTTTGGGGAAAATTGGCAGATAAATGGGGGAAAAAGAATGTACTTTTAAGTTCTATGGCTGCTTTTATATTAGTATTTCTTGGTTATGCATTTAGTTCACATTATACTCATTTCTTTTTTATTCAAGTAATAGAAGGAATGGCTTGGACAGCTATGGTAGCAAGTGCTACTGCTTTAATCGCTGATTTAGCACCAAAAAGACAAAGAGGTGAAGCTATGGGTATTTATAATACTGCTTGGAGTATAGGCTGGGTTATTGGACCTACTCTTGGAGGAGTACTTTCAGAACATCTTGATTTTCAACTTACCTTTATTTTCTGTGCCTTTCTTATGTTAAGCGGTATTTTTTTAGGAATTTTTTTCCTTGATAAATAACTTATTCTTCCTCCTCTCCTCTCATACGAGTTAACAGAGCCTTATTATAAGCAGCCCAAACATCTCTTTGAGATAAAAATCCTACTAATTTTTTAGGATTATTAGGATCAACCACAGGTAATCTTTCAATATGATGATACCTCATCTTATCCATTGCCTTCTCAAGACTGTCTTCAGGATGAGCTGTTATCACTTCTTTTGTCCCCATATCTTTTACACGGATGTGATCTTTAGGGCCTTCTTCTGCCAACATTTCTCTAAAATTTTGAAAAGAAATGATGCCACACAATTCACCTTTTTTATTAACAACAGGAAAACAAGTATGTTTTTTATCTCTTACAAAACGGATAAATTCACTAAAAGTCATATCCTCTGGAACTACAACAACATTATGTGTCATAGCATCCTTAACTTTAACAGAAGCTAAAACATTTCTTTCATGACCTGCATGAAGATTAATACCTTTTTGGCTTAATTCATATGTATCTATTGAATCACGACTAAAGGCATAGGCAATTATTACTCCTATAACAGAAGCAAAAAGAATAGGCAAAATAATATAATAATCGCCTGTCATTTCAAAAGCTAAAAAAACAGCTGTAACTGGTGCATGAGTAAGAGCAGCTAAAAAAGCAGCAATACCTACAACAGCATAAGCTGGATAGGTTGCTGTAATTTCTGGGAAAAAATGATGAACAATGGCACCAAAACTCCCACCAGCCATAGCTCCAATATAGAAGGCAGGAGAAAACATTCCTCCCACACCACCAGACCCTAATGTAATAGCAGTAGCAAAAATTTTTAAAAATACTAATATAAGCATTAAGTTAAGTTCCATTTGCCCATCCAAAACCGTTTGCACTTGAGCATAACCAACACCAAATATTTGAGGGAAAAACATACCTATTAAACCTACAAGAAAAAATCCAATGAATGGTTTAAAGTAAGGTGAAAAAGGTAAATTGGAAAAACTTTCCTTTATTGCATAAAAGACACGAATGAAAAGGTAAGCAAGCAGTCCTAGAAAAATCCCTAAAATTATGTAGAAAAACAATTCCCAATAAGTGATAAAACTATAGGGTGGTAATTGGAAGATAGGTTTATTTCCAAAGAAAATTCTAGCAATAATAGTTCCCATACCAGAAGATACAACTACTGGCATAAAATTAGTAAGCTCAAAATCACCTAAAAGCACAATTTCTTGAGCAAAAAAAACACCTGCAATAGGGGCATTAAAAACAGAAGCAATCGCACCTGCTGACCCACAAGCAATAAAAGTGCGTCTTCTTTGTTCAGAAGCAACAAAAAAACGACTTATAATAGCACCTGTTAATCCTCCAATTTGGGCAATTGGGCCTTCTTGTCCAGCACTACCACCTAGACCTAAAGTAACAAGAGAACCTAAAATTCTTCCTAACATATCTTTAATTCGAATTACACCGCCTCTTAAATTGACATTGGTTAGAAAAGTAGGAAATCCATAACCATAAATTTGAGAAGAAAATAATTTAGTTAAAATAAACAATAAAAATGCGGCTGTGAGAGGCAAAAATGGAATTATAATGCGATTAAAAAAAGAAGATTGACAAAAAGTAAGTGCAGGGAGAAAGCAATGTTCCCATAAAAATTCTACTCCTTTTAAAAAAAGATAGCTACCAAAAGCAGAAAAAGTACCAATTATAAAAGCTACAAGGACTAAAAATACGTATTCAGGAAGACGAATTTTTGTGACAAACCTAACAATAATTTGTCTTATTTGAGTAATCTCCATACTTTTTTAATAAACCATGAATGAGAAAAAAATCAACCATTTTTAGAAAAAAATAGGTCTTTTTTTAAATCAGATTAAGTGTAAAATAAATTTAAGATGGCTATGATTCTTTCTTCTTTTGAAATCGAAAAGGCAGTTAGAATAATAAAAGAAGGAAAGGTAATTGTTTATCCCACTGAAACATTTTATGGCTTAGGAGCAAATGCCTTAGATAAAAAGGCTATTAATAAAGTCTTTTATATAAAAAAACGTCCAATTAATAAACCTATTAGTATCCTTATTCCAGACATAACCTGGCTAGAAAGACTTGTAGAAGAAATATCACCATATGCTAAAGAATTAATTAGACATTTTTGGCCTGGGCCTTTAACTCTTGTCTTTAAAGCAAAAGAAACTGTTCCATCAAATCTTATTGCAAGTACTGGAAAAATTGCTATTAGGATTTCAAGTCATCCTTTAACCCAAAAATTTGTTAAAAATCTTAACCTCCCTATTACTACTACCAGTGCTAATTTGTCTAACAATCCCCCTCCAACTTCTATAGAAGAAATAGATCAGGAAATAAAAAATAAAATAGATGCAATAATTGATGGGGGAAAGACAAAAGGAGGTCTTGCTTCCACTATTATAGATGTTACCACAGAAAATCTTTGCTGTTTGCGAAAGGGGGCAATAAGACTTGAAGATATTTTAAAAATTACTGGATTAAAGATTTATTAATATGGAATCTTTTGAAAAACTTATTGAGAAACTTCTCCGTCCTTTTTTGCTAGCTAAAAGAAATAATTATGCAGCTTTAGAAAAAATTAAGTTTCTTGAAAGCTTTGTTTCTATCATGATAGAAAAACTTATGCCCTTATCTGCTCCTTGGCAACAGACAATCCTTAATCAATTAAGAGATATTATTAAAGGCTTTGATAATGCTTCAAGATTAGAAAAACAAAATAGAGTAGATCAAATTATAAAACTCATAAAAAATTTATATCAACCTCCTCCTTGTTTTGAAGTATTACTTACCGCAATAGATAATATACCTTTACTTTCTACAAGATGGAAAAAGATTTTTCAAAAAAAGGGACTTCTTTCTTTAGAAGATCTCCTTTATTTTTTACCTACACGCTATGTTGACCATCGTCATTTTAAACGTATTGAGGAGTTAAAACCAGAAGAAACTGCCATTATTCAGGGAAAGATTATAGCAAGCGGAATAACTCCCATAAAGCAAGGTGAGCGCAAATTGTATAAAGTTGTTATTTCTGATGGGACTGGATACTTATCAGGTGTATGGTTTAATTTTAAATTAAAATATATGCAAAAGGAATTTAAACCAGGACGTACTGTAACTTTTATTGGCACAATCTATCAATATGGTGGAGAAAAGATTATATATCATCCAGAAGTAAATTGGAAAAAAGAAATCAAACCAGAAATTGTACCTATTTATCCAGAAATAGATGGTGTTTATCCAAAAGAATTACGCCATATTATGCAAAAGATTGCCTTAAATTATGCATCTTTTCTTGGTTGTCCTTTACCTGAGGAAATCAGAAAAGAATATAATTTGCTCCCATTATGGAAGGCGGTTTTATCTTTACATACACCAGAAATAAATAATTCTGTTTCTGCCCTTAATAGAAAAACTTCTCCTTTTCATTATACTCTTAAATTTTTAGAATTCTTTTTATTGGAATTAGGCTTAGCTTTAAAACGCAAATCTTTTTTGGAAAAAAAGGGTATCTCATTTTCTCCAACTGGTATTTATATTGAGCCTTTTTTAAAAAATCTTCCTTTTACTTTAACTAAAGCTCAACAGAGAACATTTACTGAAATTAAACAAGATATGATTTCTCCTCGACCTATGCATCGTTTATTACAAGGAGATGTAGGCAGTGGTAAGACTATTATTGCTTTATTGGCAGCCCTTATAGCCATTGAATCTAATTATCAAGTGGCTATTATGACACCTACAGAAATTTTGGCAGAACAACATTTCCTTACTACTAAAAAATGGTTTAAAGATCTTCCTATTAAAATCACACTTCTTACAAGCCAATTAAAATTGAAAGAAAAACAAAAAATATATGATGAAATTTCTAATGGAAATTACCATTTAGTTATTGGCACACATGCTTTAATTCAAGAAAAAGTCAATTTTGCTCAATTAGGATTAGTTATTATTGATGAACAACATCGTTTTGGTGTTATTCAACGAGCAAAACTAATAACAAAAGGTAATACTCCAGATGTGCTTGTAATGACAGCTACCCCAATCCCTCGTACCCTAGCAATGACCCTTTATGGAGATTTAGATATATCTATAATAGATGAGATGCCACCTGGTCGTAAGCCTATTAAAACTTTACATTTTTGGGAAGAACAGAGAGAAGAAGTATATCAATTTCTAGAAAAGATGCTTGCAAAAGATGCCCAAATTTATATTGTTTATCCTTTAATTGAAGAATCTGACACTTTAGACATAAAAGCTGCTACAACCATGTATGAGGATTTGAAAAAGCGTTTTTCCAAATTCCGCCTTGCTTTACTTCATGGGAGGATAAAAGCCGAAGAAAAACAAAATATTATGCAAGCATTTAGGCAAGGCAAGATAGATATATTAGTAGCGACTACAGTAATAGAAGTAGGAGTAGATGTTCCTCAGGCTACTGTAATGGTTATTGAACATGCGGAAAGATTTGGACTTGCTCAATTACACCAATTAAGAGGACGTGTGGGTAGAGGGAAAGAGCAAGCTTATTGTATTTTGCTTACACCAAAAAAGATTACCCCATTAGCTCAGGAAAGGATAAAAGTTATGGTTAAAACTAATGATGGATTTAAGATTGCTGAAGCAGATTTACGGTTACGTGGACCAGGAGAAATTTTAGGAATTAAACAAGCAGGTTTCCCAGATTTTCGATTTGCCGACATTATAAGTGATATAAAAATTCTTAAAGAAGCTAGAAAAGCTGCATTTAAAATTGTATCTAAAGACCCTGAACTAAAATTACCAAATCATACTTATCTTAAAGATTATCTTTATCATTATTGGGGAGAAAAACTAAAATTAGCTATGGTCGGTTAATCCCATATAATCTTTGACGGCATTTCTTCTTTTAATTTAGGCTTTTTTTCTTTTTTCTCCTTTTTTTCTTTTGGCAATTTTAAATAGCGGCGAATAAACCAACTCTTTTTAGCTGCTTCTATAACCTCTACCGCTCCTTCTGAAGCAGTACGAAGCCTTTCAACAACTATTGGTAAATCTTTCGAAGCTATTTTTGCTTTCTCTCCTACATATTTTAAGTCTTTTATCAATTTTTCTGCTTCATTTAACCAATTATCTAAACGAACAAAAAATATTTGCATTTGTTGAATAGTCTTTTTAGTCTCATTTGCTATTATAGGAAGTTCTTTAGTATTTTTTTGTAAGCGGAAAATCAATTCATTAAACTGACGTATAGTAATTAAAGTTTCTTGATAAAGGTCTTTTTTCTGCAATAAAGCACCCAAAGTCCCTTTCCCTGCAGCTAAGTCATTAGTAATTTTTTCTATATTGTAGAAAATTTGACGATATGTTTCATGCTCTCTTTTTATTTTTTCTGTAATTTCTGCTAAATTTTGTGCAACTTTTGTAACATTCTCAATTACAGGATATAATTGTGAGATAAAATCTTCCAATTGAAATGGTTCTATTGAATTAATAACACTTCCATAAGGTAAAATTGGTGCATTTGGGTCATCCCCTCCAACAATATCTATTGCCTTATCACCTAAAATACCTACAGATACAATCTTTGCATAACAACCTTTTCGAATTTGCTTATGATAACGAGCTTCAATACGCATAATTACTTCAACTTGACCATTTTCTAAAAAACGAAAACGAGCAACATGTCCTACTCTAAGTCCATAGCGGTAAACAGGAGATTCTTGAGAAAGCCCTGCAACAGATTTAAATTTAGTTTTTAAAATAAATGTCCGTTTAAAGGTCTGTCTTTCTTTTCCAAGAAAAACAATAACTGTTCCTAATAAGGCAAAGGAAAAAATAAGAAATAATAATGTTTTTAAAATAAAAACCCATTTTTCTTTCATTTTTTACTCCTTAATCGGCCCTTCTATTTTACCTTCAAGAAATTGTTTAAGATAAGGATTTTTATCCTCTCTAAATGTATCAACATCACCTGTAACTAGAATTTTCCCTTCATGTAAAAACATAAGCCTATCAGCTACTTTAAAAGCACAATTTAAATCATGAGTAACAACAATAGAAGTAATGCCATATGTTTTTTGAAGATGACGGATAAGTTCACTAATAACAGCTGAGCGAATAGGGTCAAGACCAGTAGTTGGCTCATCATAAAGTATTAAAGGAGGATTAAGAGCGATAGCCCTAGCTAAAGCAACTCTTCTTTGCATACCTCCAGAAAGTTGAGCAGGGTATTTATCTTCTATCCCCTCTAATTGAACAGCAGAAAGAACCTCTTTTACTTTTTTCTTTATTTCAGTTTCAGGAAGCTTTAAATGAAAACGTAAAGCAAAAGCAATATTTTCATAAACTGTCATAGAATCATAAAGACCACCAGCTTGAAACAAAAAGCCTGTTTTTAATCGTATGGGATACCATTCCTTTTCATGACGAAAACGTGTAACTTCATAACCATGTACCCAAATTTTACCTTCATCAGCTGACAATAATCCTACAAGAATTTGTAATAATACTGATTTTCCACTTCCACTCGCGCCAAGAATAACAACTGTTTCACCTGAATAGACTTCAAAACTTATCCCACGTAATACTTTTAAAGTACCAAAAGATTTTTTTAAATTTTGTACACAGACAATGCTTTTCATTATGAAAAAACCATAAGTAAAATCTTTGTTAAAATGACATCAGAGATAAGAATAGCAAGACAGGCTGTAACTACAGCAGTTGTAGTTGCCTTTCCTATCCCTTGAGTACCTCTAGGGGCATTAAAACCAAAATAAGTAGAAATCCAAGCAATTATTCCTCCAAAAAAGGCTGCTTTTATTAAACCTGGGAAAAAATCTTCAAATTCAATAAATTGAGCAGTTACTTTTGCATACCAGCCTGCAGTACTCAAACCTGTAAATACACTTACAATTCCACCACCAATAATGCCTACTACATCAGCAATTACTGTAAGTAATGGAAGGCAAATAGTACAGGCAATTAAACGAGGCACTACTAAATAATTTAAAGGAGAAATAGCACTTACTCTTAATGCATCAATTTGTTGAGTAACTTTCATTGCCCCTATTTCAGCAGTAATACCTGATCCTGAACGACTAGCTACTAATAAGGCAGTAAGAACTGGCCCCAATTCTCTAACAATGGATAGACCAACAATGGCAGCTATATATTTTTGAGCACCAAATCGGTGTAAAGTAGCACCTGTTTGAAGTCCTAAAACAATGCCTACTGCTGCAGCTGCTGTGGCAATTAAAGGAAGTCCATCTGCTCCAATAATATATATTTGTTTTATTATTTCAGAGAAAAAAAAGGGTCTTTCAAAAACAGACTTTAAAGTTTTTATTATAAACAAAATGGGGTTTTTATACACTATCCACTTAAATATTTCAAAAAAATAGTGGCAATAATCATATAAATCAAAATACCAACAACATCATTGGCTGTAGTAACAAAGGGGCCAGAAGCTACTGCTGGATCCACTCCTAATTTACGTAAAATAACAGGCATTAAAGTTCCCATTAAAACAGCAACAGTCATAGCACAAAACATAGCTAATCCTACAACTAAACCCAATATTGCTTCTCCATGCCATAAAAAAGCAATTAGACCTACAGTTGCCCCACAGATATTGGCCATGAGAAAAGCTACTTTAATTTCTTTTATCAAATGATATTTAAAATTAAAAGACCTAACTCTTCCTGTAGCCAATCCTCTTACTGTAATAGTAGAAGATTGAATACCTACATTTCCCCCCATACCAGTAATAACAGGTATAAAACTAATCAACGCAATTGCTTCTCCGATAGTACGTTTAAAAAACCACATAATCAAACCTGTAAGCAAGCCACCAAAGAGATTAGTTATTAACCAAGGCAATCTAACCCGAGAAATTTTTAATATTTCATCACCATAAACTATTTCTTCTACATCTGTACCAGCTAAACGATAAAAATCTTCTGAAGTCTCTTTTTCAATAACATCAATAATATCATCAATAGTAATACGCCCTAACAAAACTCCTTGATCATCTACGACAGGTGCAGAAACAAGATCATATTTTTGAAATTTTTTAGCTACTTCTTCTTGATCTTCATCTACTTTTATAACTACTTCTGGTTTTTCCATAATAGCAAAAAGTTTTTCATAAGGAGGAGCAATTATTAATTTATAAAGTGGAATAATACCTAATAATTGATGTTTTCCATTAACGATAAAAATTGCATGATATTTTTCTTCTGTTTCTTCTGATAAACTTCTTATTTTTTCAATGGCTTCTTCTACTGTAATGTCTGCTGGTAAAGTTAAAACTTCTGTTTGCATGAGACCGCCGGCAGTTTCTTCATGATAACGTAAAAGATGTCTAAGTTTTGCTTGATTTTTTGGTGGTATTTGATCTAAAACTTTTTTAGCCTTTTCTTCTGGTAAATCACCAATAATATCAGCAGCTTCATCAGAAGGTAAATCTTCAACAATATCAGCTAAATGTCCATGAGTAAGTTCTTCTAAAATAAGGCGTCTAGTATCCTCTGAAAGTTTAACAATAACTTCTGAAGCAATATCTACATCAAGTAATTGAAAAACTTGAATTTTTTCCTCTTCATCAGGAAGATTTTCTATAAGCTCAGCAATATCTGCTGGATGAATTTCCCTTAATAATTCAATAGTTTGTTTAAATTCCTTTTGTTTTAAGAGTTTTTCTATTTTTTCTTTTAATTCTTCTGAATACAATTTTTTCTCCTTAAATTTAAACTTTTTTCATATTAATCCCTAGCTATTTTTCGGGCAAGACTAAAATTTTAAATTTTTGACACCATATTTAGAAAATGATACAATTTTATAAATTTCTCAATTAATTCTTTCAGGGAGTAGATATGGCAGTTTTAAGAGAAAAAATAGAATTAGTGCGTTTAGAAGAGGAGTTAAAGCGTTCTTATCTAGATTATGCTATGAGTGTGATAATTGGAAGGGCATTGCCTGATGTCCGTGATGGATTAAAACCTGTACATCGCCGTATTCTCTATGCTATGAAAACACTTGGTAATGAATGGGATAAACCTTATAAAAAATCTGCTAGAATTGTTGGTGATGTTATTGGTAAATATCATCCTCATGGTGATGCTGCTGTCTATGATGCGCTTGTAAGAATGGCTCAATCTTTTTCTCTCCGTTATCCATTAATAGATGGACAGGGAAATTTTGGTTCTATTGATGGCGATCCACCTGCAGCTATGCGTTATACTGAAGTACGCATGAGTCGTATTGCACAAGAATTACTTCGAGATCTTGAAAAAGAAACCATTGATTGGGTGCCAAATTATGATGGTACATTAGAAGAACCATCTGTTTTGCCATCTCGTTTACCAAATTTACTTGTCAATGGCTCAGCAGGCATTGCTGTTGGTATGGCTACAAATATCCCTCCTCATAATTTAGGAGAAGTATTAGATGCTCTTATTGCCTGTATTGAAAATCCTAACATTTCTTTAGATGAACTGATGAAAATAATCCCTGGTCCTGACTTTCCTACAGGTGGCATTATTTATGGTATAGAGGGAATAAAAGAAGCATATAGTAAAGGTAAAGGAATCATTTATATAAGAGGTAAAGTTGAAATAGAGGAAAAAAAAGGAAAAACTTTTCTTGTAATTAAAGAGATTCCTTTTCAAATATGTAAAGCAAAATTAGTAGAAAAAATTGCAGAATTAATTAAAGAGAAAAAATTGGAAGGTATTTCTGAAATAAGGGATGAATCAGATAGAGAAGGTATTCGTGTAGTAATTGAGCTTAAAAAAGGAGAAGATGCGCAGGTAATCTTAAACAGACTTTATACATACACTCCATTAGAAATAAGTTATGGCATTATATTGCTTGCATTAGTAAATAATCGTCCTTTGCTTCTTAATTTAAAAGATTTACTTTTTCATTTTATCGAGCATCGTAAAGAAATTGTTATTAGAAGAACTCGTTTTGAATTAAAAAAAGCAAAAGATCGCGTTCATATTTTAGAAGGTTTAATGTTAACATTAAATCATTTAGATGAAATCATTAGCCTCATTCGAAAAGCAGAAAGTCCAACATCAGCTAAAAAAGATTTAATTGAGAGATTTTCTCTTTCAGAGGTTCAAGCACAGGCAATCTTAGATATGCGCCTTCAACGTTTAACACAATTAGAAAGAGAAAAACTTATTAAAGAATACAAAGATTTAATTAAAGATATTGAACGTTATGAATCAATTTTAAGTAGTGAAGCTTTGGTAAATGAAATTATTAAAGATGAATTTAAAGAATTAAAAGAAACTTATGCTGATGCACGTAAAACAGAAATAAGAGAAAAGAAAGAGATTATTTCAATTGAAGATTTGATCCCTGATGAAGAAGTAGTAGTTACTATTACCTATCGTGGTTACATAAAAAGGATTAAATTAGATATATATAAAAGTCAAAAACGTGGAGGAAAAGGTATTATTGGAACAGAAGTAAAAAAAGATGATTTTGTCCAAGACATATTTGTTGCTTCCACACATAGCTATTTACTTATTTTTACTTCTAAAGGCATTGCATATGCCTTAAAAGTGCATGAAATTCCTACAGCAGGACGTATAGCTACAGGTAAGCCTCTTATTAACCTTCTTCGTTTATCACCTCAAGAAAAAATTGCCATTATTTTACCAATAAAAGATTTTGAAAATGATTATTTTATTACTATAGTAACTAAAAAAGGTTTTATTAAAAGGACATCCATTAAAGAATTTGCCTTTCTCTCAACTACTACTAGAGGTATTAAGGCAGCTACTATTGATTCTGAAGATGAATTAGTAGCAGGTCGTCTTACAGATGGAAAAAACGAAATATTTCTACTTACAAGGAAAGGACAATGTATTAGATTTAAAGAAACAAATATTAGATTTATGGGAAGAACAGCTAAAGGTGTAAAAGGAATAGATTTAGGTTATGATGATGTTGTAATTGGTATGGAAACATTAAATAAAAATAAAGGATATATTTTAATTATTACAGAAAATGGTTATGGAAAAAGAACCCCTGTGGAATTTTTCAGACCACAAAATCGAGGTGGAAAAGGTATTATTGCTATAAAGCCATCTAAAAAGACAGGAAATGTTATTGGAATGTGTCATGTGGAAAATTCTGATGAAATATTGTTGATAACTAACTTAGGAAAAATCATTAGATTAAAGTCAGAAGATATTTCTGTTATGGGAAGACAAGCAAAAGGAGTCAAATTAATAAATTTAGGAAAAGATGAAAAAGTAGCTGGTCTTGCAAAAATTGTTAAAAAAGATGTAGAAAATTTTTATTAAAATTTATGTTTTTTAGAAAAAAATTAACAAATTTTAATGTTATTATGATTAAATTTAAAGGAGATAAAAAATGAAGTTAATAGTAGAACGTCAAAATCTTTATTCTTGTTTACAAAAAATTCGTCCATTTATAGGAAAAAAAACAACAATGCCTATCCTATCACATATATTACTAGAAGCTCGTGAAAATGAGCTGATTATGATGGCAACAGACCTTGAACTTGCATTTAAAGGAAGTTGTCCAGCAGAAGTTTTTGCACCTGGTCAGTTACCTGTGCCTGGAAAGACCTTATATGATTTTGTTAGAACTCTTGAATATGAAAAGATAGAACTTAAAGAAAATGAAAATCATTGGCTTGAAATCACTGGAGGTAATTCTTATCTCTGTTTAGCTACACTCCCTCCAGATGAATTTCCAACTTTTCCTGAAATTGAACACTTTCATTTAATTTCTTTTCCTGGTGAATTGTTTAGAAAGGCAATTATGAAGACTTATTTTTCTATGGCTAAAGAAGATGTAGATACTAATCTTGCTGGTTTATGTTTAGAAAAACAAAAAGATAAATTATGTTTTGTTTCAACAGACACATATCGATTAAGTTATATGGAAATTCCTTATGCTGATTTAGATCTCCTTCAATTTGATAAAAGTATTATGTTGCCAAGAAAAGCAGTATTGGAAATATTGCGGCTTTGTTCAACAGGTATGTTACAAATAGGTTTTGATAATAGTGCTGGTGTGATAAAAACTGATGGTTATATTTTTTATTTCAGACTAAAAGAAAACAAATTTCCTGAATATCATTCTATTATTCCTAAAAAAAGTGAATATGAAGCAAAAATACCAAAAAGAATACTAAAAGATATTTTAAAAAGGACATCTGTGCTTATTGCAGATAAGTTTAAAGTAGCAGATTTTCTATTTTATAGAGATAGATTGATTGTTAGGGCAGAAAATCCTGCAGTAGGTAAGATTGAAGAAAATTTAGATATAGAATTTTCAGGTGATAAGTTAAAAATGGCTTTTAATATTTCATTTCTTTTAGATATTCTTAATGTTATGGATAGTGAAGAATTTATCTTTGGATTAAATACAGAAAGAACACCTTGTGTCATTACAGGTAAAAATGATATTGGTTTTAAAGCATTAATTATGCCAGTAATAGAGAGGGAATAATAAAAATGGAAAAATACACAGCTGAAAGCATAAAAGTGTTGGAACAGTTGGAAGCAGTAAGACAGCGACCTGCAATGTATATTGGTAGTACAGGTAGTGAAGGTTTGCATCATTTAGTTTTTGAAGTAGTGGATAATAGTGTGGATGAATCAACGGCAGGCTATTGTGATTTGATTAAAGTAACTATTCATCCTGATAATAGTGTGACAGTAGAGGATAATGGGAGGGGTATTCCGGTTGATATTCATAAAACTGAAGGAATTCCTGCTGTTGAAGTAGTTATGACTAAATTACATGCAGGAGGAAAATTTGATCAAAAAATATATAAAATTTCTGGAGGATTACATGGAGTGGGTGTTTCTGTAGTTAATGCCCTTTCTGCTTATTTAGAAGTGGAGATAAGAAGAGAAGGAAAGGTATATTGGCAACGTTATGAAAGAGGAAAACCTGTTACTTCCCTTATGAGTATTGGAGAAACAAATCGAACTGGTACAAAAATAACATTTCTACCAGATGATGAGATTTTTAAAAATATTCGATTTGATTTTGATATCTTAAATCAAAGATTACGTGAACTTGCCTTTCTTAATCCTAAATTAACTATTGAATTGATTGATGAACGTGCAGACAAAAAAGAAATTCATAATTATAAAGGAGGCATTATTAGTTTTATTAAACATTTAAATCGCACAAAAACTGTTTTACATGAGCCTATTTATTTTGAAGATAAGAAAGAACAAATAGAGATTCAAATAGCAATTCAATATAATAATAGTTATCATGAAAAAATTTTAACATTTGTAAATAATATAAATACACGCGAAGGAGGAACTCATTTAGTTGGTTTCAAAGCAGGACTTACACGCTGCCTTAATAATTATGCCAATCGGTATAATTTTATAAAAAAAGTGAAATTTTCTGGTGATGATGTGAGAGAAGGTTTAACAGCAGTCATCAGTTTAAAGATGCCAAATCCTCAATTTGAAGGTCAAACAAAAACAAAGTTAGGTAATAGTGAAATTAAAGGGCTAGTTGAATCTATTGTAAATGCTCAACTTTCTGCATATCTTGAAGAACATCCTGAAACAGCAAAGATTATTATTGAGAAGGTAATTGAGACTGCCAGAGCGAGAGAAGCAGCTAGGAAAGCAAAGGAACTTATTAGACGAAAAAATGCACTTGGAGATACAATATTGCCTGGTAAATTGGCTGATTGTCAAGAGAAAGACCCAACAAAAAGTGAAATATTTTTGGTGGAAGGTGAATCAGCTGGTGGTTCTGCAAAACAAGGAAGAGATAGGCGTTTTCAGGCAGTTTTACCTCTAAAAGGTAAAATTTTAAACGTGGAAAAAACAACATTTGATCGGCTACTTAAAAGTGAAGAGATTCGGACAATTATTTCAGCTTTAGGTACAGGTATTGGAGAAGATTTTAATATCAATAATATACGTTATCATAAAATTATTATTATGACCGATGCTGATGTAGATGGACTTCATATTCGCACTTTATTATTAACTTTTTTCTATCGTCAAATGAAGCAAGTTATAGAAAATGGTTATCTTTATATTGCTCAACCACCTTTATATCGAATAGCAAAAGGAAAAAAAGAAGAGTTTTATGTAGAAGATGAAATTTCTTTACAAAAGTTACTTATAGATAAAGCAAGCAAAACTGTTATAGTAAAAGGAAAAAATGGAAAAGTTTTAGAAAAACAGGAATTAAAAGATTATCTTACAAATGCTTTTATTTATTATTCTCTTATAGAAGATCTTTCAAAACAAGGCTATCCTTATAAACTTGTGGAAATGCTTATATCTTTTGGCATTAAAGAAAAGACAGTACTTCGGGATGAAAAAAAACTTTTTGCTTTAAAAGAATTTTTAAAAGAAAAAGGAATTTCTTTAAAGAATGAAAGAAGAGATAAAGAGACAGGATTTTATACTTTAGAGGTAATTGTTGATGGACATCTTACAACTATTAATAGTGAGTTAATAAATTCTTTTAATTATCAAAAATGTTTTCTTTTAAAGAAAAAAATTCTTCTTCCTTTTTCCTCTCCATACCTTTTACAGATTGGTCAAAGAAAGATAACAATAAATTCTGAGAAGGATCTTTTTCTTCAAATTCTTGAAGAAGTAAAAAAAGAATATACTATTCAACGTTATAAAGGTCTTGGGGAAATGAATCCTGAACAATTGTGGGAAACAACAATGGATCCAAAGAGAAGAATTTTGCTTAAAGTAACAATTGAAGATGCAGCAATAGCAGATGAGCTATTTAGTATTTTAATGGGTGAAGCTGTAGAACCTCGTCGTGAATTTATTCAAACACACGCACTTGAAGCAAAAAGATTAGATATATAAATCTTATCTTTGTCCAATGTTCAGTAGGACAGTTCATAAAGTTTAAAAACTCCTCTAAATCCTTTTTCATACTTTATCTCTAAAATAATACTTAATAGATTCTCTACCAGAAGTGTACCTATGAACCTTTGCTAAATAGGAAAATAGCTGTTAGAATAGTTTAAAACTTATAAGTTACTAATTTAATGTTAAAAGGGAGGTAAATATATGCCCATAGCTTTAAAGGAATTGATAAAGTTTGTTGAAAACCTTGGCTACAAGGTAATCTATCCGGAGAAATTAGAGGAAACCAGTTTAGTTGATGAACTGTTGGGGGAATTTGAGGGGGCGATTCCAGAGGATATGACAAGTACGGAGTACCTGAAAAAACTCAGGGAAAGCGGTTATGGCAAATATTAAGGTATTTTTGGATACGGATGTGATAATAAATTGGCTGTCCAAGGAGATAGACCCACTGGTTCTGAGCTTTGGAAGGCTCCTTATGAGATCCTTTTGATTCTATTTACTTTGCAATTTTTAGAAAAACAACAGATTACTTGATTTCCAGAGATAGGGTGTTATCAATCTTATAAACAAAGCCGAGAACAAACCTGTTGCCTTTACTCCAGAATCCTTTTTGGAAGAGATGCGGTTTTAGATATAAAAAAAGAATATACCCTATTTTTTTCTCTTTGGAAATTACACACTTTTTATTTTACACTGCCGGGCTAATAAAAAACTTGACAAATATGTATCATTATATTAAAAAATTTAAATTTAAAAGGGGGAAATTCAAATGGAGGTGCAGGATAAAGAACTAACAAAAGAGGAGATATGGGCTTTACTTAGCAAGGAAGAAAAGGAAATTATTGCTGGAGGCTGTCAAGTTTTACCTGATAAAGATTGGCTTTTGACAAGAATAGGACAAGCATTTCCAGCAGTAGGATTAGATCTTTATATTGTTAATGAACTATTTAAAAATTTGGGTAAATTAAGATTTCCTGAAGAAAGTAAGTGGTTAATAAGTTTTTATTATGATCAATTTTTTAATGGAAAAAAATAAATCTATTTCCATTCTTTAAATTCTTTTTATTTTTTAAGAGTTGCTAAAAATTTTAGATTGGGTAAAATAGCAAAAGAGGTGAATTATGTTTGAAAATTTAAGTGAAAAGCTTAATGCTATTTTTAAGAAATTAAAAGGGCATGGTCGGCTTACAGAAGAGCATATTAATCAAGCACTAAGAGAAGTTAAATTGGCATTACTTGAAGCAGATGTAAATTATAAAGTTGTAAAAGACTTTCTTAATCAGGTAAAGGAAAAGGCATTAGGACAGGAGGTGATGCAAAGTCTTACTCCAGCTCAACAGGTAATAAAGATTGTAAAAGATGAATTGACTACCTTAATGGGAGGCAGTGGAGTTGAATTAAATTTAAAAGGAATGCCTGCAATTATTATGCTTGTTGGTCTTCAAGGTTCAGGAAAAACAACAACTTGTGCTAAATTGGCAAAATTTCTTAAAGAAAAAAGAGGAAGAAGACCTTATTTAGTTTCTGCTGATGTTTATCGACCTGCTGCTATTGAGCAACTTAATAAATTAGGAGAACAAATAAGTATAGATGTTCATCCTATAGAAGATTCAAAAACTCCTTTAGATATCTGTTTAGATGCAGTGATAAAAGCAAGAAAAAAAGGCTATGATACGATTCTTATTGATACAGCAGGAAGGCTTCATATTGATGAAAAAATGATGGATGAATTAAAGCAACTTAAATCTCAAATTATGCCTCAAGAGATTTTACTTGTTGCTGATGCTATGACTGGTCAAGATGCGGTTAATATAGCAAAGAGTTTTAATGAAGCTTTGGATATTAGTGGTGTTATCTTAACAAAGATGGAGGGAGATGCTAGAGGAGGTGCAGCTCTTTCTATTAAAGCTGTAACACAAAAGCCAATTAAGTTTATTGGTGTAGGAGAAAAGCTAGATGCACTTGAAATTTTTTATCCGGATCGCATAGCATCTAGAATCCTTGGTATGGGAGATATTCTTTCATTTATTGAAAAAGCTCAAGAAACAATTGATTTAGAAAAAGCAAAAGAATTAGAAAAAAAATTAAGAAAAAGTGAATTTACTTTAGAGGACTTTCGCGAGCAATTACAGCGTATCCGCAAAATGGGTTCTTTAGAACAAATTTTAAGTATGTTACCTGGATTTAATCAATTAAAACAATTAAAAAACTTGCAAATAGATGAAAAAGAGCTAATAAAAATAGAAGCAATTATTAATTCTATGACTAAGGAAGAAAGACTTCATCCAGAAATTATTAATGGAAGCCGTAGAAGACGTATTGCCCGGGGCAGTGGTACTACTGTACAAGATGTAAATAGGCTCTTAAAACAATATGCTCAAACAAAAAAGATGATAAAAACCTTTACAAAAATGGGGAAAAAAGGTAAAAGACTAAATTTGATGAATTTTTTTTCTTAAGGGAGGTGAGAGGGAAGGCAGATGGCTGTAAGAATACGGTTATTGAGGATGGGAGCGAAAAAAAAGCCTTTTTATCGTATTGTAGCAGCAGATGCAAGATCACCAAGAGATGGTCGGTATTTAGAAATGCTTGGATTTTATAATCCACTAACAGACCCGCCGCAGGTAAAGATAGATAAGGAAAAGTTAGAAAAATGGTTGCGGCAAGGGGCTGAACTTACAGGAGCGGTAAAAGGTTTATTAAAAATGCTTAATTAAAAGTGGAGGTGCAAGATGCTTAAGGAATTAGTAGAATATATTGCTAAATCTCTAGTTGATAGACCTGATTCGGTAGAAGTAAAAGAAATTGTAGGAGAGCAAACTTCTGTAATTGAATTAAAAGTAGCAAAGGAAGATTTAGGGAAGGTAATAGGTAAACAAGGACGCACAGCCCGGGCAATACGTACAATTTTAAATGCAGCCTCTACAAAAGTAAAAAAGAGGGCTGTTTTAGAAATTATTGAATAATCCGATGAAGGAGGAATTTCTCCTCATCGGTAAAGTAGTTAATACTCATGGTATAAAAGGAGAAGTAAGAGTAATTCCTTATACAGAATCTGTAGATTCTTTTAGGGCCGCAAAGGAAGTTTATTTAAAGCAAAAAAGCGGCCCTTTTCAAAAATTTCATGTTGTTAGGGTAAGACCTCATAAAAATATTTATATTGTTGCTTTAGAAGGGATAAATCATATTAATAATGCAGAGGCTTTGATTGGGGCTGATATTTATCGAAAAAAATCTACTCTCCCTCCATTAACCTCTCCTGATGAATATTATTGGCATGAGGTAATTGGATTAGAAGTTCGGCTTATAACAGGTGAAAAAATAGGTAAAGTGAAACAAATTTTTAATGCTGGTAGCAATGATATTTTTGTTGTTTATAATAGACATAAGAAAAAAGAATATTTAATTCCATCTATTGAAGATGTTATAGAAAAATTCGATTGGGAAAAAAGGATTTTATGGATTAAACCTATAGATGGACTATTAGATTAATTCTTCATATACAACACAATTTCTTCCTTTTTCTTTTGCTTTATAAAGAGCATTATCAGCTGTTTTTATACTTTTTTCTATTAAGTTTTCCATTTTTATATCTAAAGAAGATTTAATACAAGTTACTCCAAGGCTTATACTGATATTTAATCTTTGATTGTCTATTTTGAAAACATTTTCACAAATGCATTTGCGTAAACGTTCACTTGCTTTTATTGCCTTTTCTTTATCAATTTTTGAAATTATTATTAAAAATTCTTCTCCCCCATATCTTCCAAGATGGTCATATGGTCTTAAATGTGATTTTAAACGTTTTGCTATCTCTATAAGTATTTTATCACCTATAAGATGACCATATTTATCATTAATTTTTTTAAAATGATCAATATCTGCCATAATTATGGCTAATGTATAATTTTCGCGTTTTGCACGGTGTATTTCCTCTTTTAATCTTTCTAAAATAGCCCTTCTATTTAAAATTCCTGTTAATCCATCTGTAATAGCAAGAAATTGAAGTTTTTGATTTATTTCTTTTAGTCTTTGTTCAAGGGCAATAATACGTAAGCCCACTTTAATACGAGAGAGGAGTTCTAAAGGTTCAAATGGTTTTGTCAAATAATCATCTGCTCCCGCCTCAAGACCTGTTATAATATCTTTTTTTTCTCCTTTGGCAGAAAGAAAGATAATATAAACATAGTGATTTAGATTTGATGCTCTTATTTTTTTACACAATTTTAGACCATCCATCTCAGGCATTATCCAATCAACAATAATTAAATAAATATTTTCTTTTTCCTTTTGAAATATTTCCCAACCTTTTTTCCCATTTTCCGCTAAAATAATTTTATAACCTTGTTTTTCAAGTGTTTTTTTTAAAATTAAACGAGAAATAGCATCATCCTCTACAACAAGAAATTTCATATTTCTTCCATTACTATTTTATTTTTTCCTCTTTCTTTCGCTTTTAAGAGGAAATTATCTGCATTTTTTATTATCTTTTGCAGTTCATCAGATGGATTTTTCACAAAATTTATTCCCATGCTTACTGTTAAATTTATTTTTTTATCACCTATTTTAAAAGATTTTTCAGAAATAGCTTTAAAAAATCTTTTAGCAATTTTATAAGCTAAATCTTTATCTCCCTTTTTTACATTTATTCCAATCAAAAATTCATCTCCTCCATACCTTCCTACAAGGTCATAAGGTCTAATATTGTTAATAATTCGATTTGTTGTTTCTATAAGTACTTTATCCCCTGCATCATGTCCAAACACATCATTAATCCTTTTAAAATTATCAATATCTAATAATATAACAGCAAAAGATTTTCCTTCTCGTTTGGCTCGATTTAATTCCTCTTTTAATCTTTTTAATATCCCTCGGCGATTTAGCACTCCAGTAAGTTCATCTGTTAAAGATAAGCTTTCTAAACGTTTTTGCATTTCTCTTAATTGTTTATCAACTTCAACAATTCTTGCCCCTGTTTTTATACGGGAGAGTAGTTCATGAGGGTCAAAAGGTTTAGTAACATAATCGTCTGCACCTGCATCAAAAGCTTTTATAGCATCTTCCCTTTTTTCTTTCACTGTAAGAAAAAGAATATAAACATAGCGAGAAATTTTTGCTTCTCTAATTTTTTTACAAAGTTCTAAACCATCTATCTCTGGCATGAGCCAGTCAATTATAGCCATATTGATTTTTTCCTTTTGAAATATTTCCCATGCTTCTTTACCATTTTTTGCACAAAATATTTTATAGCCTTCTCTTTTTAAAAGATTTTCTAAAATTAATTGTGTAATTTCATCATCTTCAGCAATTAATACATTCATTTTGACTTTCTAATGAAGAAAATTTTTAAAAAGATTTTCAATTATTTCAAAAAGTTTTTGTATTTTTATAGGTTTTGAAATATATGCATCCATACCAGCAGCAAGACATTCTTTTTTATCCTCTTCAAAGGCATGAGCAGTTAGGGCAATGATAGGAAGATGCTTTCCTGTGATTTTTTCCCTTTCTCTAATTGCTCTTGTAGCAGAAAGTCCATCCATTTTAGGCATCTGAATATCCATTAACACTAAATCAAAATCCTCTTTTTCTGTTATTTCAACTGCTTCTTTTCCATTATTAGCTACAGTTACTTGCCAACCTTGTTTTTCTAAAATTTTCACTATTAATTTTTGATTTACAGGATTATCTTCAGCAACGAGAATTCTTAATGGTATATTATTAAGTTTGCTTTTAATTATTTTTTTTGGTGTTTCTGTTTTCTCTCCAGAAATTGCCTCAATAATAACATTATATAATTTTGATTGTCTAATAGGTTTTATAATATAATGTGAAATGCCAAGTTCCTTTGCTTTTTTCCTTCCTTCTATACTTTCAGTAGAGGTCATAATGATAATAGGTGTTTTTTTGTAGGATTCCATTTTTTTTATTCTTTCTGCTACTTCAATACCACTTATATCTGGCATCCTTTCATCCAAAATAATGAGCTCAAAAGGTTTTTCTTTGATAGCTTCTGCTAGTTTATCTAAAGCAGAAAAGCCATCTTCTGCCTCATCAAATTCCATTCCCCAAGATTCCAATGTTTCTCTTAAAATAAATCGATTTATAGGATTATCGTCTACAATTAAAACTTTAAGTCCTTGAATATCTTTTGGAATTGTTTCTTCTTTTTCTCCCTTTGTTAGACCAAAACATGCTGTAAAATAAAAAGTACTTCCTTTACCTACTTCACTTTCTACCCAAATTTTTCCTCCCATCATCTCTATTAGTTTTTTAGATATAGCAAGTCCTAAACCTGTTCCACCATATTTACGTGTAATAGAAGTTTCTGCTTGGGTAAAACTTTCAAATATTCTTTCTTGTTTTTCCTTTGGTATACCAATACCAGTATCTGAAATACTAAATTGAAGTATTACTTTATCTTTTTCCTCTTTAATTTTCTTCACTTCAACAACAATATGACCTTTTTCTGTAAATTTAATGGCATTGCCAATGAGATTTACAAGAACTTGACACAACCTTATATCATCTCCTATTACATAATTAGGTGTATCCTTTTTTATATGACAAAGTAATTCAAGCCTCTTTCTTTGTGCTCTTTCAGCTAAAGCAACAACAATAGATTCTACTGTCTCTCTTAATTTAAAAGGTTTCTTTTCAAGTTCAAGTTTACCAGATTCTATTTTTGAAAAATCAAGAATATCATTTATTATATTAAGGAGATTGTCAGCAGAAATCTTTAACATCTCTATATATTCTCTTTGTTCTTTTGTAAGTGGTGTATCCATAAGAAGTTCTGTCATACCAATAATAGCATTCATAGGTGTTCTAATTTCATGACTCATATTAGCTAAAAATTCACTTTTTGCCTTACTCGCTTTTTCTGCTGTCTGCTTTGCCTTAACCAATTCTGTCACATCTACCATATTTAAAAGAACTCCTTCATATTTTCCTTCTCGATAAATAGGTTGAATCCTTAAAATTACTTCTTTATCTTTAAAACGACGCTGAATAGTAACAGGAGGAGAATGTAATCTTGTTCTAAAATTAAAGATAATTTCTCTTATATGAGTATATGCCTTTTTTGAATGTAATTCTTCAAGTGTTTTACCAATAATATTATGAGCTGATGTTCCCATAAATTTGCAAAAAAATTCATTTACTTCAGTTATTCTATTCCTCTTATCAGCAAAAACCACACCTTCTTCCATGCCCTTTAGCATTGCCTTAAACTTAGCCATCTCTTGACGCATTTCATCTTCTACTTTTTTTAATTCTTCAATAGGCTTTCCTTCTATAACACCACCAATAACTTTTCCTTCCCTATCTAAAAGAGGAGCAGTATTTGTTAAAGTTGAATAAGATTTACCATCTTTGCTAAATCCTATTATTTCAAACTCTGTTCTCTTTCCTTCTAATGCAAGAAAAACTGCATCTTTTATAATTGCCATAGTTTCTTCACTAGGTGTAAACCAAGCTGTTTCCCAAACAGGAAGACCAATAACTTCTTCCTGTCTTAATTTACCTATTTGTAAGGCAGTTTTATTAACAAAAATAAATTTACCTTCTTTATCAAAAATACCTGCAAAATTACTCATAGAATTTAAAAGATATAAATATTTACTAAGTTCTTCTTCTTTTTTCTTTAAATCAGTAATTATTACTCCTTCTACTACTACTCCTTTAACTTTTTCTCTTTCATACATAGGAGTAATGGTCAATAAGCTCGGTATAGAACTTCCATCTTTAGAAACCACTGGCGTTTCAAAACGAATGGTTTTTCCTTCTCTAAGTACTTCTTTTACCGCTTTCTCTACTTTTTTTCTTATTTCTGGAACAAACCATCCTGTTTCCCAAAAAGGTTTTCCTAAAAAATCCTTTTCTTCAAATTTAAGCCATTCAATAACTTTTTTATTAGCAAATTGAATTTTTCCTTCTTTATCTAAGATTCCAGCAAAATTTGACATGGCATTTATAAGTTCATAACTAACTTGAACCTTTTCTTGTATTTTCTTAATTTCTGTGATATCTTCTGCTTCTGCAATTAAGTATTCAACTTCTCCCTTTTCATCAAAAACAGGAATCAAAGTAAATTGGATGGTAATGAAACCATTCTTTGTCCAAATCTTTTCTTCTGAGATGACAGTATTTCCTAAAGCTACTTTATTAATATATTGATTAATTTTTTCTTGAAGCTTTTTATCATAATTCCAAAAATGAATTTCAGAAAAATGTTTTCCTATAAGCTCCTTTGATTTATAACCCATTGCCTCAGCAGCAGTTTTATTGATCATAAGAATATTTCCATTTTTATCAAGCTTTGCTACAAAAGAGAAAAGACTATCAATAAATCGACGCAAATCCTCCTTTGCCTTTTCAACTTCTCTATACAATTTCTTTTGTTCTGTAATATCTCTCATAATTGTTTGAATAGCAGGTCTCCTATTATAGGTTATTTTAGAAGAAACAAGTTGTAACTCTTTTATTTCCCCTTCTTTTGGCTTAAATTTATACTCTTGTAATCCAATCTTCTCTCCTTTTATTACTTTTTGAATATTTTTTAATGCTCTTTCCCTTTCTTCAGGAAGTATAAACTCAGAAATATCTCTGCCAAGGATTTTTTCTTTAGAAAGATTTAACATTTTTGTTAAGGCATCATTAACAAAAACAAATTTACCATCTTGAACAATAACAATAGCATCTTGCGAGCTTTCACTAAGCTGTTTATATTTTTCTTCTGATTCTTTTTGTTTTGTAATATCTCTTAAAAATATAGTTACATTAAAAACTTTACCATCTTTCTTATTTGGGAAGATAGTAATCCTAGCCCAAAAAGTTGAACCATCTTTTTTTAGTATTTGAATTTCCTCTGTTAATTCTTCTTTAAACCCTCTTTGAATGAGCTCTTTAATCTTCTCTTGTTTCTCTGATATAAAACAATCAAATATAGATTTTCCAATTAGTTTTTTTCTATCTTTTAAATCATAACCTAATATTTTAAGAATAGATGGGTTTAAATATTCAATTTTATTTTCTTTATTCAAAAGAACTATTCCATGAATGGCATTTTCTATCACAGAGCTAAGTATAAAGTCTCTTTGCATAATTCAACCCTTAAGGATGTATTTTACATAAAATCGACATTAAAAATGATTTTGTTCGGAAGATAACCGAACATAAAAGAGCATTTAACCGAATTAAAAGATGTATGGAAATAAAGAAAAAAGCAAAAGATTTAGGTTTAGATGAAAATGAATTTTTTGAATTAGTAAAAATTTTTTTAGAAGTTAGTATTTCTGATTTAAATAAATTACAATCTGCTTTTATTAAAAAAGATGTAAAACAAGTAGTTGAAGCAGCACATTCTATAAAGGGTGCAGCTAGCAATCTTGAATTTCAGGATATTTATGAAATTGCAAAGGGAATAGAGAAGAATGCACTTAAGAACAAATTAAAGGGAATAGAAAAAGCAATTCAATTAATAAAAGAAAAATTAAATTTGATAGCAAAGGAATTAGCCATATGAAGAAAATATTAGTAGTAGACAATCATCCTCTTATTTTACAATTTATGGTTAATTTACTTAAAAAAAGAGGATATGAAGTTTTAACAGTCTTAGATGGTCTTTCTGCTTTAGATATTCTAAAGGATTATATTCCCGATGTTATATTTATTGATTTAGTTATGCCAAATATTGATGGAAAAAGATTATGCCAAATTATTCGAAAAAATCCTGATTTGAGAAATACATATATTATTATTCTTTCCAGTATTGTTGCTGAAGAAGGGATAAATCTAGCAGAATTTGGGGCAGATGCATGTATTGCTAAAGGACCTTTAAAGAAAATGGCAGAGAATATTCTTGCTATTTTAGATAAAATAGAAAAGAAAGAACTTGAAAAATCCCCAGAAGTCTTAGGAATTGAAGGTATCATTCCACGAGAGATTACGAAAGAATTACTTTGGGTTAAAAAGCATTTTGAAATTATCTTAAGTAGCATGTCTGAGGGTATTTTAGAAATCACACCAACAGGAAGAATAGTTTATGCTAACCCCTTTGCCCTTTCTTTAATTTGTAAAACAGAAGAAGAATTATTAGGTTTAGATTTTATATCTTTATTTGCTCAAGAAGATCGTCAAAGAATTAAAAGTTTACTTGAAGTAGCATCTATTGCCCCTCAAAAAATAAGTGAAGAAAATCCAGTAATATTAAATAGTAAACAAATTATTTTAACATTTTTACCAGTTAAAGATGAGGAACATAATAGTATTATTGTCATTTTAGTTGATGTTACTGAGAAAAAGCAAATGGAAGCTAGACTTCTTCAAGCTCAAAAAATGGAGGCTATAGGCACATTAGCAGGTGGTATTGCGCATGATTTTAATAATTTGCTTATGGGTATACAAGGACATATTTCTCTTATGCTTATGAAAATGGATGCATCTCATTGTTATTTTAAACATTTAAAAGCAATAGAAAATATGGTGAAAAGAGGGGCTGAGCTTACTAAACAGCTTTTAGGATTTGCTAGAAAGGGTAAATATGAAGTTAAATCTATTAATTTAAATGAAATAATTGAGAACTGTTTAGAAATGTTTGGACAGGTTAGAAAAGAAATAAATATTCACAAAAATTTTCAAAAAGATATTTGGCTAGTGGAAGCAGACCGCTCTCAAATGGAACAAGTATTTTTAAATTTATTTGTTAATGCTGCAGATGCTATGCCAAAAGGAGGGGAATTATATGTTGAAACAAAAAATATTGTATTTAACGATTCTTTTAAAACAAGACCAGGGGATTATGTAAAAATTTCGATTACAGATACTGGTATAGGTATGGATGAGGCAACTCAACAAAGGATATTTGAGCCTTTTTTTACTACTAAAGAGAGAGGGAGGGGAACAGGACTTGGTCTTGCCAGTGTTTATGGAATCATAAAAAATCATGAAGGTTTTATTACTGTTTATAGTAAGAAAGGGAAAGGAACAACGTTTAACATTTATCTGCCAGCCTCAAAAAAAGGGATACAAAAAGAGAAGACTTCTTCTAAAGAAATATTAAAAGGTAATGAGACTATTTTAATTATAGATGATGAGGAAGAAATTCTTAAAGTTACTGCAGAAATGTTAAAGAGCTTGGGATATAAAGTAATAATGGCAAATGATGGTAAAGAAGCTATAGAAATTTATCAAAAAAACAAAAAAGATATTCAGTTGGTAATTTTAGATATAATTATGCCAGGAATGAATGGCAAAGAGATTTATGAAACATTAAGAACAATTAATCCAAAAATAAAAGTAATTATTTCAAGCGGGTATAGTTTTAATAATCAAATAAATGAAATTTTAAAACAAGAATGCGCTGCTTTTATCCAAAAACCTTTTAGTTTAAAAGAATTATCACAAATAATTAGAAAAGTTTTGGATAAAAAATGAATAATTTTTGAAAAAGAAGAGTCTTTTTAAGATTGTTTGAGAGGAGGTAAAAGATGTTTGATTTGAATAAGGTAATGGAGATGGTTGAGGGTGATAAGGAACTTTTAAAAGAACTTTTAAATTTGTTTTTTTCAGATTATCCAGAAAAACTTGCTAAAATTTATCATGCTCTTGAGAAAAATGATGCAAAGACAGTCTATGAAACTGCTCATAGCTTAAAAGGAGCTTGTGGTAACTTGGGTTTAAGTCGTGCTTATAATTTATCACTTGAAATAGAAAGAATGGGTAAGGAGGGCAAATTAGAGAGAGTAGAAGAGGCTTATAAAAAACTAGTAAAAGAATTAGATGAGTTTAAACAATTTGTTTCTGATATTAATTTATAAGCATTTTAAAAATTGCTTTTAATAATTGTGATTTACCTTCTGCTGTGCGGGCAGAAAAAAAATAGAGTGGAAAATCTTTTTTTAGGTTAAATTTTTGATAAGTAATTTTGATTATTTTTTCTCTTTCTTTATTTTTAATCTTATCAACCTTAGTAAGGACAATAATGGTTTGTCTTTTATAATAATTTAACCATTCCCAAAGTTGTAAATCATTGGCTAATGGGCCAAATCTAGCATCTAATAAAAGTACTATACCTTTTAATTGTTTTCTTTTGGCTAAATAAGTTTCTATACTTTTCCCCCACTGTGCTCGTAAATGGTTAGCTACCTTTGCATAACCATAACCAGGTAAATCAGTGAAGAAAAATTTCTCATTTATTAAATAAAAATTAATAGTGCGAGTACACCCAGGTGTATGACTGACACGAATAAGTTTTCTTTGACCAAGAATTGTTCTAAGTAAGGAAGATTTTCCTACATTAGATCTACCAGCAAAGGCAACTTCAGGATAAGGTAAATCTGGCCAATCTTTTTCCCAAAGAGCACTTTTAAAAAATCTTATTGTTTTAATTTGCATATTTTAAAATAGTTTTTAAGCCTTTTTAATCCCTCCTTTATATTTTCTAAAGAGTTTGCATAAGAAATTCTTAAAAAACCTTCTCCTTCAGTGCCAAAATCAATTCCTGGTGTTACAGCAACCTTGACTTTTTCTAAAATATCAAAAGCCAAAGCATAACTATTATTACTTATATGTTTTACATTAATGAAAAAATAAAAAGCCCCTTGTGGGGGTTTTTTTAAAGGGAAACCTATTTCTTTTAAAGTATGAAAGACAAAAATCCTTCTTTCATTATAAATTTCTTTCATTTTTAAAACATCTTTTTTTGCTTCCTTTAAGGCAGCAATACCAGCATATTGAGCTATACTAGAAGTGCAGATAAAGAAATTTTGCTGAATCTTTTGCATATGTCGAATAAATTTTTTAGGAGCAATTACATAACCTAATCGCCAGCCTGTCATAGCATAAGATTTGGAAAAACCGTTTAAAATAAAAGCATTTTCACTAAATTCCAAAGCTGTTTTTTCTTCACCTTCATAGACAAGCCCATGATAAATTTCATCTGAGATTAAAGGTAAACCAAAATCAGCAAGTGATTCTATAATTTCTGAAGGAGTTAATGCACCTGTAGGATTGGCAGGCGAATTGATAATGATGGCTTTTGTTCGGCGGTTCAAAACCTTTTTAATATCTATCAAATCATAAACAAATCCATTTTCCTCTTTAACCGGAATAAAAATTGGTTTTGCTCCAAAAAAATGAATGAAATTAGGATAACAAGCATAACCTGGATTCGGAACAATAACCTCATCACCTGGTTCCAAAAGGCTAGCAAAAACAAGAAATATAGCTGGTGAGCTGCCAGCAGTAACAATTACTTGTTCAGGAGAAACTGTTACTTTGTATTTTTCTTGATAATAATTAGCAATAGCTTCTCTTAATTCTGGCAAGCCAAGGCTATGAGTATAGTATGTTTTACCTTTTTTAATTGCATCTATAGCGGCTTTTTTAATGCATTCAGGTGTGTCAAAATCTGGTTCACCTATCTCTAAATGAATGACATGATGCCCTTGTTTTTCCAAACTTTTTGCTTTTTCCAATATATCCATGACAATAAAAGAAGAGATTTCTTTAGCACGCCTTGCTATCATGAGAGATTTTCTAAAATATTTATTGCCCGTTTTCTTAAGGGCCCATTATCTATCTGAACTACTTTTTCAAATTGTTTTTTTGCCTGTTCAATTTTGCCAATTTTAAGATAAAGTAAACCCATTCTAAAATAAAGTGCGGAGGCATCAGGAAGATATGTTATGCCTTCAGCATATACTGCTATTGCTCTTTCATATTTTCCTTCCTCTTCCCAAGTTCTGGCTAGACCAAGATATGCAGGTAAATAATGGTGATTTAATTCCAATGCTAAAATAAAATTTTTTCTAGCTTTAGAGAAATCTTTCTGTAAAAGATAACAAGAGCCAAGATTTGTATAAGCTGCTTCTGGAGTAGGATAAGTAGGGATAGCTAAGGCTTTTTTAAAATAAGATTCAGCTATCTTAAATTTTTTCTTTCGTAAATATAAAAGTCCAAGATTGTTATAGGCGGCTGCATAATTTTTATCTAAACCTAATATTTTTTTAAATTCTTTTTCTGCTAAATTTAAATTACCTCTTGCCATATATGCAAGTCCTAAAGCCAAATGAATATCTGGATTTTTATCATCAAGTTTAACTGCCTTTAACAATTCTTTTAAAGCTAAAGCATATTTTCCTTCTCTTAAATAAGAGCTACCTAAACGATAATGTATTTGTGCATTATCATGCTTATTTTTAGGCTGAATATTAGTACAATTTATTGATAAAAAGATTAAGCTATAAATTAACCATTTCATCATATGACTTTGTGAAGAGGATATTCAATAATGCCTTCAGCCCCAGCCTTAAGGAGCTTTGGAATTAGTTCTCGTACTATTTTAGCATTTACTACTGTTTCTACTGCACACCATTTTTGATCATGAAGAGGAGAAATAGTAGGTGCATTAAGGCTTGGTAATAATTTTACAATTTCTTCTAATTTTTCCTGAGGTACATTCATTTTTAAACCTACCATATGATATCCATGTAAAGCCCCTTTTAATAAAAGGACAATCTGTTCTATCTTTTCCTTTTTCCATGAATCTTTCCAACTTTCTGGATTGGCTATAAATTGAGGATAAGAAATCATTAATTCCTTAATTATCTTTAAACCATGTGCCTTTAAAGTTGTACCAGTTTCAGTAACTTCAACAATAGCATCTGCTAATCCAGAAACTACTTTGGCTTCTGTAGCACCCCAAGAGAACTCTACAGTAACATTTATACCTTCTTTTTCAAAAAAACGTTTAGTAAAATTGACTAACTCTGTAGCAATCTTTTTCCCTTCTAAATCTTTTATATCTTTAATATGAGTGTTTCCTGCTACTGCTAATACCCATCTTGTGGGACGAAGGCTTGTTTTTGAATAAATCAAATCAGCTACTACTACTACTTTAGATTCATTTTCTAATATCCAGTCCTTTCCTGTAATACCTGCATCTAATGTACCATTTTCTACATAACGAGACATTTCTTGAGCACGACACATACTACATTCAATTTCTTCATCATTAATAGTAGGAAAATAACTCCTTTCACCTACCTTTATCTCCCATCCTGCTCGTTTGAAAAGCTCTATAGTAGCATTCTGAAGACTGCCTTTTGGTATGCCTAACTTTAACTTCTTCATTTTTTATAAACCTCCTCTGGCTCAAAAACTTTTTCAGCTACAATTTTTAAGTCATTTCCTTCTAGTTTGCGATAAAAACAACTGCGATATCCAGTATGACATGCAGCTCCTATCTGCTCAACTTTAAGTAATACGGTATCTTTATCACAATCTACATAAATTTCTTTTACTTTTTGAATATGACCAGAGCTTTTACCTTTTTGCCATAGACATTTCCTAGTACGGCTATAATAATGAGCTAATCCTGTTTCTAAAGTCCTTTCCCAAGCCTCTTCATTCATAAAAGCCAACATTAACACTTCATTTGTCTTATAATCTTGAACAATTGCAGGAATGATTCCCCCCATTTTTTCAAAATCTAATTTAATCATTTTTAAACTCCCTTGGTTTTCCATCCAATTGACCACATGCTGCTCCAATATCTGCTCCCTTACTTTGCCGAATAGTAACTGTATATCCGTATTTTTGCAAGACTTCTTGAAATTGTAAGATTTCATAAGTTAATGGAGGGGAAAAATCAATATCTGGACAAGGGTTAAAGGGAATTAAATTGATTTTAACAGGAAGCCCTTTAAGTAATTTAGCTAAATCTTTAGCTTGCCTTACTGAAGTATTCACCCCTCTTAAAAGTACATATGCAATAGTAAATCTCTTTCTTTTAGGTAATGGCATCTTATGCATAGTTTTTATTAAAACTTCTAAAGGATACTTTTTATTTATAGGTACAAGAAAATTTCTTGTTTTGTTATCGGCAGCATGAAATGATATAGCCCAGCTTACATTAGCTTTTTGAGAAAATTTAAGCATTTGCGGAGCCAAACCAATAGTAGAAATAGTGACTCGGCGGTGAGAAAACCTTAATCCAAGTGGGTGAGTTAAGATATTTACGGCTTTCAAAGTAGCTTCAAAATTATGCAATGGTTCACCCATACCCATAAAAACAATATTTCTTAAAGGCCAATGTTGAGGTAAATGTTCTTTAGCATAAAGTACTTGATTGATAATTTCTGCAGTCTCAAGATTTCTTTTAAATCCCATTTTCCCAGTAAGACAAAATTTGCAGCCCATAGCACAACCTACTTGGGTGGAGACACAAAGGGTATAATAACCTGATTGAGGAATAAGTACCGATTCAATAAATTGTCCATCTTTAAGACGGAAGAGGAATTTGATTGTTCCATCAGAAGCAGTTAATGTTTCTTCAGATTGAAAACTACTAATTTGACATATTTCAGATAAATGAGAACGTAAAGATTTTGACAAAGTAGTGATAGAAAAAATATCTTTTATATTATGTTTATAAATTGCCTCAAAAATCTGATGCGCCCGAAACTTAGGCTCGCCAAATTTTCCTATCCATTTTTCCAATTCTGATAAAGTGAGATTTTTCAAATCAATTTGTTTTTCCTTTAAAACCACTTAGAAACTAAAGAAATTTGAATTCTAGTATATCGCGGTATGGCATGTTCTTGAAAATGTCCTTTTTTACTTGAAACTTGTCCAGCAATATCAAGCTGAAACCACTTTAATCCAAATCCTAATCCAGCAGTAAAAATGACCCCTTCATCTCCTTCTGCTACATTGCCCATAATACCACCTCTTAAAGAAAACCAGCTAAATGGATGAAAATTGAAACCTCCTCCAATAAATCTGCACTTATAGTTTGAAATAAATGTAGGATTAGCTGTTAAATCAACATCTGCAGCAAAAGTAATTTTCCAAAAATCATAAGCAACACCAGCTCTTACCATAGGCTTTATTTTATAAGTATTTCCTTTTGCTGTATCAAATTTAGGTGTATTTAGATTTTTCCCTACAAGACCTATTTTTAAACCAGGTATTTTTGGTTTATAAAGTAATCCTAAGTCAATACCCCAAGATGTATCTCTTTTATCTGCATCACTAAGTTCATCATCAATATCTTCTGATGCAGTATCAATATCTATTTTGGCATCAAATGTCCAGCCTGGCATAACTTTTACTGCTCCTCCAATAGTCAATGTGCCAAAAGGAGTCTCAAATTCATGAGCATAGGCAATAGGTATTTCCAAATAGGCAAGACCAGCAAGTTTTAAATAAGTCAGATTATTTTCAATAGCATATTGAAGGGAAGAATTCTGATACTCTGTTTCATTGGAAGATTCATACTGTCCTGTTGTTTCATTATATTTGTAATAATCATCATCTATTTTCACAATAAAATCCAAATGTTTTGAATCAATCACTGCATAGCCAGTAGCCTCTGAGAGACCAAATATACCAAAACCAAATTTCTTTATTTGCATACCTAATGAAACAGTGGGCATAAGTTGCAAACCATTTTTTTCAGCAATGCTTTGCAATTCATTTTTTATAGTATTTATTTTATCTTTTACATCTGATGATGCTATCCCTCCTGGTGCTTCTCTTTCTATTAAATCAAATGTATTTTCAATATCTATATCTGCCAGTTTATCAATATGATCAACAAGATTTACTTCCCTTGCACCTACACCAACACAAAGAGCAAACTCAGCACCATGCACTGGTTCAGATAAAAGTGCAGGATTATAATAAACAGCAAAGCTTCCTCTAGCAGAAGCTACACCTGCTCCACCCATAGAAAGGGATTCAAAACCAATAGGCTGAAACTCAATAGCAAATACCATTGTTGGACATAAAATAAAAAAACAAAAAAATAGCCCTATTTTTTTCATAATCCCCTCCCAAGATTTATTTCACAAATAACAATACACCTTCAGCTGTGGCGATAATTTTATTATCTATTATACGCCTCATCTCAGCCTTTGTTTCCACTTTACGATTTGTTTTATTTTCAATCCAGCCAGAAACAATAACTTTTTCATTTGGATGAAGGGCTTGACGGAAAGTAATATTTAAATGGATGGTCATAGTAGGACCTAATTGTCCAGCAGCATAGGCCATAATTTCATCTAAAAGAGTGGCAATAATTCCACCATGAATGAAACCTTTCCAACCTTGATACTCTGGAGGGAAAGAATAATATGTTTTGGCTATACCATTTTCATAAAAAACTTTAATTTTAAGACTTTTAGGATTTTTAGAACCACAAACAAAACAATAAGAACTGTCCAGGGTCATCAGTGTTTAATAGAGCGCTGCTTAATAATTTCATTAAAAGCTGCATCAATAGCTTTATCTATTAAACTAGCAGGTAAATGACCATATTTATGCATTTCTTTTTTTAATAATAAACTAAAGGCATTAAGCAACTCTTCATTAACTAATACACCAGTCTCATCCATCTTATCAAGCTCTTGCTCGATTCGACGTAAAAAAATTTGACTAAGTGAATCTATTAAATGTTTTTCATCCATTGTAATATCTTTTTGGTGGAGGCGGCGGGAATTGAACCCGCGTCCGGGAATATTCGGCTTAAGCATCTACATGCTTAGTTCGGGTCTCCCTTTTCGCTTCTGGCATTCCCCCGAACTGGAAGCCCAGAAGCTAGCCCATGTCAATTTTCGCTATCAACTGTCATGGGCACCAGTTGATAGCTAGCCTGCATCACCGACGCCTACACCAACCCTGCAGGCGAGGTTGGGTAGACGCTGGCTGCTTCAATTAGGCAGCCAGAGCATAAGCATAGTCATTGGCATTTGTTTTTACCCTATCTTTTTTTCACGAGGCGATAGGAACCCCGGCATGCAGCTTAAGCCTACCATATCCCCGTCGAACCCACATCGCCCCCGCATTTTTTATTATAAACATTTTTATCAAAAGAGCAAGAAAAAAATCAAATTATTTTAATTTTCCCTTTTTGATGCTCTTTTAATACTTGCCCAATAATATTTGCTTCTTTTATTCCTTCTTCTTTAAGTCTTTTTAAACAATTATTAGCCTCTTTTTCAGGTAATGCAATGATAAGTCCACCTGAAGTTTGGGCATCAAAAAGGAGGTCTATTTTAGGAAGTGGAATTTTTTCATTAATTTCTACTAAATTTTCACAAAAATGTTTATTAGCATAACTTCCTGCTGGAATAAGTCCCATAGAGGCATATTCTAATGCTTCTGGAATGATAGGTACATTTTCTGCCCAAATTTCAATCTCTTTTTTTGATGCAATAGCCATTTCTAATAAATGACCAGCTAAGCCAAATCCCGTTACATCTGTGCAGGCATGTATTGAAAAAAAATGCATTACTTTAGCTACTTTATCATTTAAAGTAGCAGCAATATTTATTAATTTTTTTATAGCTTCATAAGAAGCTAAATTAGCTTTAATGGCTGTAGCAATAACACCTATGCCTATTGGCTTTGTTAAAATTAATATATCTCCTACTTTAGCACCTGCATTAGTCAAAATTCTTTTAGGATGAACTATTCCTGTTACAGAAAGTCCATATTTAATTTCTGGGTCCTCTACACTATGTCCACCAACCAAAATAGCTCCTGCCTCATGGATTTTATCTAATCCTCCATGCAATATTTCTTTAAGAATATCTTTTGATACTTCTTTGGCAGGAAAACAGACAATATTCATAGCTGTTAAGGGTTTTCCACCCATTGCATAAACATCACTTAAGGCATTAGCAGCAGCAATCTGACCAAAAAAATATGGGTCATCCACAATTGGTGTAAAAAAATCTAATGTTTGGACTAAAGCAATGTCTTCTGTAATTTTATATACCCCAGCATCATCATAAGTTCCATAACTTACTAATAAATTGGGATGTTTTTGAATAGGTAATTTTGCCATTATTTCAGCCAGGTCCCCTGGACTGAGTTTTGCTGCTCAGCCAGAGGCCTTAACTTTAGCAGTAAGTTTATAATTCATTTTTTAATAACCTATTTTTTACTATTTCTGGTATTTCTATAGTCTTATTTAATTCCATTAAAATTTTTTGTGCTTCTTTTAAAGGAAAATTTATTTCTAAAGGAGGATAATCCACTACCATAATAAATTTTTTATCAAAATAAAGCATTAATTCACACGGTAAACAATATTCTTTATCCTTTAAATGTCTATCCCAAAAAATACTTAAATCTATTTCTTTTTCTTCTTGTGCTAAAAAAATAGTATCTTGTTCTGCATCATAAAGAAAAATAAAAAAAGAATTATTCTTTTTAAATCTTACTAAAAAGCATTTTTTATCTTTAAAAGAGTTTTTTAAATCAATCATTTTTAAATTATTTATCAAAAATGCAAATAGGTCAAATTTATGATATAAAATTGTTATGTTTAAATGCATTTTTTTATTCATTGCTTTTTTTATCCCAAATTCTTTATTTGCTGCTGGGGCTTATCCTTATCATGTACCAAATAAAACTGTAATAGGTGTTATTCTTAAGCATAAGATAAAAAAAGAAGAAACCATGCTTGATATAGCCAGAAGATATGGACTTGGTTATCAAGAACTAATGTTACTTTATCCTAATATGGATCCTTGGTTACCTCCTGCAGGAAAGACAATTGAAATTCCTACACAATGGGTTTTACCTCATTTTAAAGGAAAAGGTCTTGTTATAAATGTAGCTGAATTAAGGCTTTTTCTCTTTTTATCTGATATAGGTCTTGTTAAAACTTATCCCGTAGGCATAGGGGTTCAAGAATTTCCCACCCCTTTTGGAGACTTTAAAGTAATTGAGAAAAAGAAAAATCCTATATGGCAGATACCTCCTTCTTTACGCAAAGAATATGGAGGTAGATTTCAAATATTGCCTGGTCCTGAAAATCCTCTTGGAAAATTTTGGATAGGGCTTTCAGCAGATGGGTATGGTATTCATGGAACTAATTCACCTTGGGGTATAGGTAGATTAGTCAGTCATGGTTGTATCCGCTTATATCCAGAAGATATAAAAGAACTTTTCCCCTTTGTGAAAATAGGAATGCCTGTAAAAATTATATATGAACCAGTAAAATTTGGTTTTTTAAATAAAAAAATTTATGTAGAGGTACATCCAGATATTTATCATAAAATAGTTGATCTCTTTTCTTATGGGATAAAAAAGGCAAAAACTCTTAATCTTTTATCAAGGATAAATTTAAATATATTTTTAAAAGCCTTAAAAGAAAAAAAAGGTATTCCTATTAATGTAACTTATAAAACTAACTAAATATTATTTCCTTAATCCTTTTTCAAAACATCTTTCGCATTTTTCAGCCATTCTTTCAGCTTTTTCTGCAGCTACCTCAGCTTTATCTGCTGCAGTTTGGGCTTCAATTGTGCAAGATTGAGCCTTCTTAGCCGCAGCTTCTGCTTTGGCTGCTGCTTCTTCTGCTCTTTTAGCCGCTTCTTCTGCTTTCATAGCTGCTTCTTGAGCTGCCTTCATTGCTGTTTCAGCAGCAGCCCTATGCTCTCTCATCTCTTTTACACTAGCACAACCAATAATTAAGAAAATAAATAGTAAAAAAGAAGCTAACACAATACCTAACCTTTTCCATCCTGAAAACCTCATCTGTTAGCCTCCTTATAAAAATTTAAAGTGGCTCAATTATAAAGCTTTGTTTAAAAAAAATCAAGAAAAAATTAAAGATACCAGTGTTTTTAAATCTGGTACTTCTATGTCTGGATATCCAAAAACAGAAGGTGTAGCACCAAAGCCTCTTCTTTTTATTAAAATAGTAGTTAAACCTAATTTTTTAGCAGGATTGATATCATGATAAATGCTTTGAGCAATATGTAATATTTTCTCCTTTGGAACATTTATCTCTTTAATAGCATACTTAAAATTCTCTAATGATGGTTTATATGCTTTTATATCTTCAGAAGTAATTATCCAATCAAATTCTACTTTAAGCTGTTTTTGAGTAAAAGCAAATAAATCTCTGTCTATATTAGAAATAATAGCCAACTTATATTTTTCTTTCAGCTTTTTTAAAGCAGAAACTGTATCAGGAAAAGGTGGCCAATGTTTTAAAGAATCAACTAAACAATTTAATTCTTCCTTAGAAGGTGAAAATTTAAATTTTTCTCCAAATTTTTTCAATACTTTTTTAAGAACTTCTTTGTATTTGATATATGAACCTTTTTCTATTTCTGATTCAAATTCAGCATAATTTTTAAGAATTTCATTATCATTTATATTTATTCCATATTTTAAAAAAATAGGTCTTAATGCATTTAAAATGCCTGTTTCCCAATCTATCAAAGTACCATAACAATCAAATGTTAAAACTTGAAATTTATTGAAATTTAACATTTTTGAATAATTAGTTTAATTTTTTCTCCTTCCTCTATTTCTACTTTACAACCCTCATGCTCTGCCAATCTTTTAACATTTTCCTTTGAGGGTGGATAATCTACGATTACTTCCAATATATCACCTTTTTTCATCTTATCAAGCATGGCTTTTGTCTTTACTACTGGTATAGGGCAAACTTCTCCACATACATCAAGTATATGTCTTTCTCCCATTTTTCCTCCTATTTTAATGCTTTAATTAATGGTACCAAAAATTTATGAAATATAACTGCACCTGAAATAAAGCCAATAATATAGCTAAGTGCACTATAACTACCTTCTGCTGCCATAACATGTTGTCTAAAAGGGCAACCTCCTGCTAAAACAGAGAAAAAACCAACCATTATGCCACCAATAAAGGCTAAAATTAAATGATAAATTAATTTTGGTGACCAACTGATGGGATCACCAGGTACAGGCAGGATAGGATTTGGTGTAGCTTCAATGCCAATGACTTTCCATTTTTTGATAAATACACTTGCTCCATTTATAAACCAGGGAAATGTCTTTAATGTGACAAAGGGAATAATATAATGAAATAGAAAAAAGCCTAAAAATGCTCCAAAGAAAAAGCTAAAAAGCCCTTTAATTAAATAGGTATCTTTTACTAAGAAATAATCTCGCATCCCACCAATAAAACAGAGCCTTGCCCTTTGACCTAAATATCCTAATAAAAAACCCAAAAACAAACTATAAATGATAGACATTTTTCCTAACCAAAAACTTAATAACTTTACAGCCCAATATTACGCCAATAAAGATTGAAATGAGCCCAAATATAGCTGTAATATCTAAATAAGCTGCTTTTAAAGTTGTACGAATAGGACAACCACCCATCATCAATGCACCAATACAAACAAGCATGCCCCAAAAAAATTCTGTTTCAGGTCTTTGCCACCAAATACGCATAGTTTTTAATTGAAATTCTTTATTAATCTTTGCTGCTAAAAATGCACCTATTATAACACCAACAATGGTTAATAGAGGGAATTTGGCTGAAATCGGTGCACCAACAAATTTCCCATAAAAATTAGGAAAGATTTTAAAAATAACCCAATTAGTTAAATCTCTTACATGACATGCAATACAAATACCATAGGCAGGGGGTGGAAAGATTTTAAATAATGCTTGACCAATAGCTGCCCCAAACCCAATTAAAAAACCTACTTTTGCTGCTGTCCATTTCATATTATGCCTCCTCTATTGCCTTAGGAATAAACTTAACAATCTCAGAAACAGATGTTGCTGGTGTAGGATGAGCTAATTTTCCTGCAATACGATTTATTTTAGCTGCTAAAACACTTGCCTTTTCAAAAGGAAAGTCTGCTTCAATAAGACTACTCAATATACCAACCAATGTATCTCCAGTACCTCCAATTGCTTCCATTGCTTCTATTGATGGTTCAGAAACTGAAGCAATAATATTTCCATCCTTTACAATTAAATCTTTTTTTCCTTTTACAAGAGAAAAGCAAGGTAAATTTTTTTCTAAATAGGCTTGCTTTATCAAACTTTCCATTTCCTCTGTATCTATTTCAAATAGTACTTTTTTAACATAAGCAGGATGAGTAGCATCTTTATCTGCTAAAAAAGCTAATTCACCTGCATCTGGAGTAAATATATCTAAATTTCTTGCTAAACCTGCTGCTTTTGCTGCATACATCATACCTGCGTCGGCAATAATGAATTTGGCATTTTTCCTTAATTTTGGGAAAATTTTTTTAAATTCATCCACATAAGGCATCATATAATGTCCACAAATAACTGTTTGTCTTGTTAAATTACAATCTTTCAAATAGGAAAAAAGTCTTTTTGTTCCTTTCCCATCACCTTTATCTCCTGAAAGGATAACATGAAGCGAAGGTTTGCCTAAAGTGGACAGCACATGAATGGCAGCGGCTAAAAGAGCAGTGGTGCCAATTGTAACTGGTAGAGTTAAACTATTAATTTTTATCTCTTTTTCTTTTAATTTTGCTTTCCCATCAATTATTTCTATCTCAAATGGCATAGTACCTATTACTAACATTTTGTTATCTTTAAAGCCTTTTCTAATGCTTTTTTCAACATATAAGCACAGAGAGAATAGCCATTTTCCATAATTTTATTAGCCTCTTTTAAATGTTTTCCAATTAAATTTTTTGATAAAAATGGGATATCTGGACAGCCACCACCAGATATATTGACAATTATTCCAGTCTTTGGCTCAATTGTCAGTTTCATATTGGCTGCTCTAATTAAAATATAGTTATCTATTTCTTTTGTTTTTGTTATTTCTAATGGTCTTTCACTTGTACTTAAAGAGACAATTTCATAAATAATCTGAATCTTTTTTAATATACGTTCAATCCCCATCTGTTCAACTAAATCAAACTCTACAGCTAAATCACATCCTTTACGTAAATAAATAGGTGGTGCTACACCACGTACTGAAAAACCATGTTCTTTTAAAATTTCTTCAACAGCCATGGCATTGGCTACATTTTCTACCAAAATAAGCCCTTTTTCTCTTAAATCCTTTTTCTTAAATAATCTTTCTTTAATTTGCTTTAACATTACCAATTAAATCCAGAAAATTTTATATCTTTTTTAGGGAAAATGCTATAATAATTGACATTTGAATTAGGAAATGGCATAAACTGCAAAGTTACTTTGTTTTTAAATAATTTAAATGTCTGTTTTAGTAGAAATAGATTTAAAGGCTATTGCAGCTAATCTAGCAGAGATAAAAAAATTTGTTGGGAATAAAATTAAAATAATGCCTGTAGTTAAAGCAGATGCTTATGGACATGGACTTATACCAGTAGCACAGACATTAGTAAAAAATGGGGTGGAATTTTTAGCTGTAAGTTATGTAACAGAAGGGATAGAGTTGAGAGAAGCAGGAATTAATATACCTATTGTTATTTTGCTTGGAGTACTTCCAGAAGAAATTGAGGCTGTTTTTAAATATCAGTTTATACCTGTCATTTATCGTTTAGAAATAGCCTCCCTTTTATCAAAAAAAGCAATAAAATACAAAACAGTTTTATCAGTATTTTTAAAGATAGATACAGGTATGGGAAGATTGGGTGTATTTTATAAAGAGGCAATCTCTTTTTTAAAATCTATTTTGACTATGCCTGGCTTAAAAATTTTAGGTATTACATCACATTTAGCAGTAGCAGAGTCTAATGAAGAGTTTACTAAAAAGCAATTGAGTCGTTTTAAAGAAGTATTAAAAGCTGCTAAAGAGATGGGATTTCAATTGCCTTATAATCATATTGCAAATAGTGCAGGCATCCTTAATTACAATGAAAGTTTTTTTCAAGTTGTAAGACCTGGCTTAAGCATCTATGGCATTTATCCTGTTTCTTCTCTTAGGAAAAAAATAAAATTAAAACCAGCAATGAGTGTTAAAACAAAAATTATTTACTTAAAATGGCTTCCTCCTAATGTAGGAGTAAGTTATGGTCATACATTCATGACATCAAGAAAAACAAAAGTGGCTGTTTTACCTATTGGTTATGATCAAGGACTTTTAAGACAACTTTCTAATAAAGGAGAAGTTCTTATTCAAGGTAAAAGGGCACCTATTATTGGTACTGTTTGTATGCACTTAACTATGGTAGATGTTACACATATTGAGCATCTTAATTTAGGGGAGGAGGTAGTAATCCTTGGGAAACAAGGGAAAGAAGAGATTACAGCTGAGGAGATAGCAAAAAAGGCAGGTACTATAAGCTATGATGTGCTTTGCCGTTTTGGTAAAAATAATTTAAGGGTATATAAATGTTAAATTCATCTTTTAAAAAATATACTTATGGTCAAGATAAAGCTTGTTCCCCAACTGAGACAATAAAAAAGGCATTAAACCGATTATATCAAGATAAAAAACCTATATTAAAAGAAATTTTGCGAATAGATACATTAGATAGAATTGGTATTCCCGTTTACACTTGTAAGCTTAATTTAGAAGTTATTAAAACTCTTGGGTTTGAAGAGACATTTGGTAAAGGTATTACACCTGAGCAAGCCCAAGCTAGCGCCCTTATGGAATTAGTAGAAAGATATAGTGGTTTTTCTTTTTTGAAAAAGAATTTTTTAATAGATTCCTTTATTAAAATAAAGGAAAAAGCTATACCAATTGAGAATTTACTTTTACCTTTGCCTTTTCTTTTTAGGCAAGATATATTTGTTGAAAAATTAAGAAATGTTTCTTTATGTTGGATTGAAGCATATAATCTTATTAAGAACAAAAAATTTTTATTTCCCTTACCTTGGTTTTATCGCATTTATGGTACTACTGGTTGGGCAGCAGGTAATAGTTTAGAAGAGGCTATTCTTCAAGCCATTTGTGAAATTATTGAAAGACATTGTGTTTCAATTGTAATGGAAGAAAGACTTGAAGTGCCTACTATAAGGATTGATTCAATAAATTCTTCATTAATTCAAGAATTGCTTAAAAAAATTTCTGATGCAGGTATTGAATTATTTATAAAGGATTTTTCATTAGGTTTAGGTATTCCTACAATAGCAGTTATTGCTCATGATCCCTCTCCGCCAACGCCAACTCTAAAAGTATATGCTGCTGCTGGAACTCATCTAAATCCAAATTTTGCTCTTATTCGAGCCTTAATAGAATTTACTCAACACCGAGCACAAATCATTTATCGTGAATTAATACAAAAGCGTCCTGGTGGCCCAACCTATTGCTTTTTAAGGTTTAAAGATTTAAAAGATGCAAATTTCCTTATAAAGGGAGATAAAATTCCCTTTAGTAATCTTCCTTCTTTTTCTCATCCTGATTTTAAAGTAGAAATAGAGTATATTTTAAATTTAATCTCTCAAAGAGGATTTGAAGTATTTATAATAGAAACTACTCATCCTTCTATACAGTTGCCCTCTGTTATTGTCACTATACCTGGTGTTCGACTTAATCGGCCAAGTACAAAACTTCATCCTTATTTATTATTAGCTCGCCAATTTATGGATTTAAAAGACTATAAAAAAGCATTAAGTTATATAGAAGAAACTTTTGAAGATGAGCCTTCTTATCGTAAGCTGCCACAGATTCTTTGTCAGGCAGCTGTATGTGCAAAAAAGGCAAGTGATTATCAAAAAGCATTAAAATATTATGAAGAAGCAGTAGAGATTGCTCCTTATCTCCTTCAATCTGAAAAATTTGTATTGGATTTTGCTGAAACACATGCCAAAATCTTTAAATCATCTCAAACAGATTCTTAAACATATAAATGGACATGGTTATAAAGCATATAAAGAATTGGAAGGAACTTATCAATTTTCATGGTTCCAATTAGCTATTGATCATGTACAAGGAGATCCATTTGCTTCACCTTCTCGCTTTACTTTAATTATCCCTATAGAAAAGACAAAAATTCCTAAATATTTATGGTCAAATAAAAGAAGAATTATTGCTTTAACTGACTTTCTTACCCGTTTTTTTAAAGAGATTTCTTATCCCTTTTCTAAAATTTGTGGTACTGGTCATAGTGGGAAAATAGGGATTCAATCAACTGGCCAAGCTATTCTTGAAAGAAACAGTATTGTTATAAAACCACCAAATTTAGAAGTACGTTTTACAATAGGACTTCCTGCTAGCGGTCGTACCATTTTAGGAGAAAAAGCAGAAAAGATAATATGTGAGTATATTCCTCAGATTGCTGAAAAAACTTTTTTATATCAAAACTTACCAAAAAAAGCATTAGAAGAGCATGTTTTTGTTTATGAAGATCAAGAAATCTTGCGAGAAAAGTTAAAAGAATTAAATTTAGTAGCCTTTATACCTGATGGGGCTATTCTTCCTAGAAAAAGCGGGATAGAAGATACACCTCTTCCAGACGCCATTCCTTTTATTTCTCCGAAAGAGGCAAAAATTTCTATAGAATTGCCTTATAAGGGGAAGATCACAGGAATGGGTATACCTAAAGGTGTGACTTTGATAGTAGGTGGTGGTTTTCATGGAAAATCTACATTACTTAAGGCAATTCAAGAAGGTATTTATAATCATATTCCAGGAGATGGACGTGAGTATGTAGTTAGTTTGTCTGATACAGTAAAGATAAGGGCAGAAGAGGGGCGTAGGATTGAAAAAGTAGATATTTCTCCTTTTATAAATAATCTTCCTTTTGAAAAGGATACAAAGGCATTTTCTACAGATAATGCAAGTGGTAGCACGTCACAGGCAGCTAATATTATGGAGGCTATTGAGATAGGTACACATTTAATTTTATTAGATGAAGATACATCTGCTACTAATTTTATGATTAGGGATAAACGTATGCAGACCTTAATAAGTAAAGAAAAAGAACCAATAACTCCTTTTTTAGATCGTGTGAGAGAACTTTATATTAATTATGATATATCTACTATTCTAGTTATGGGTGGATGTGGTGATTATTTAGATGTTGCTGACTTTGTTATTATGATGCTAAATTATCAACCTCATATTGTTACTAAAAAAGCTAAGGAAATTGCTAAAAAATATGATATAGGTAGAGAATACGAAGCTTATTTTCCTTTTCATTTGCCCATACCTAGAAAACCTTTAAAAGGAATAAATCCAAAAAGAGGAGAAAGAATAAAAATAGCGGCAAAAGGTGTTAAGAATCTTGTTTTTGGAAGACAAAATATAGATCTAAGTGCCAATGAACATCTGAAAGAGTCTAATCAAGTGTTAGCCATTGGTTATATTCTTAATTATTATGCCAATCATTATCTTTCAAAACTTTCCATAAAAGATGCTTTGGAAAAAATAGAAAAAGAAATAGATAATTATGGTTTAGATATATTATTGCCTTACCGTGCAGGTAATCTCTCTCGTTCTAGAAAACAAGAGGTAGCTTTTGCTTTAAATCGTCTTCGTTCTTTAAAAATATCTTGATAAAAATTTTGAGCCTTTTATAATAAAACGCCAAGGCCAATCTTTTGCTTCTTCTGCATAAGGAATATTTATCCTTGGTGTAGCAATTATGTCTTCTTCTTTAATATTTTCTCCAAAAGCAATATAAATTTCATTTCCTTCAATCATGTCCTTTCCATTCATAGCCTTTGTTATCTTTAATGCTTTACACAATTTTCCTGGCCCATTTAAAAGCCTTGTTATATCATAATTTTTTTTATTTAAATTTTTTAAAATTATATCAATGCCATAAATAGGTTCTAATGCCCTTATTAGTACAGCCCCTGCTTCTCCATCTTTATGTGCTACAATATTTAAACAATAAGTATTAATATAAACAGAATAAACATAAGCATAACCTACTTCACCAAATAGAATTGCTGTTCTTTTTGTATATCCAAACCTTCCTACATGACACCCCTTATCTTCTTTACCTCCATAAGCCTCTGTTTCTACAATTTTTCCAACAATTTTTTGATAATTAATCTCCCTTATTAAATACTTCCCCAATAAATCTTTTGCTACTTCTTTAGGATGTCTTTTAAAAAATGCTCTATTGAGCCTTTTTAGCACTGCTAATTACTAATTTTGACCATTTTTCTGCTAATTCATCACGGCGTGGCTTATAAACAGTTTCATAAAAGTAGCGCTGTGACTTCAATATACCTGGATCATAAGATTTACAGATATTTATTGCTTCTTTAAAACATTCATCAAAATATTTCCCAAATCTTGATTCTATCTGTTTATAAAAATCATCCTCTGTTTGTACCTGATTTCCAATAACAAACATGGGTCTTTCATCAATCTTTACACAATATGCCATCTCATCTCCTAGGTGAAATAAACCAAATGTTTTTCTTATTGTTTCAAGTTTTTCAGTTGCAATAGGTTTGCCTTTTATAGTTATTTCTTTTATCAATTGTGGTTTTGCCCTTACAAATCCACGTTTTGCTGCTGCATAAAATATTGCCCGATTCAATCCCCATGATTTGGCAGAAGGTATTTCTAATCCCAATACATAGGCTCTAGCAGCTTGAAGGATTGCCATCACTTGGAATCGACCAATAATTTTAGACCTTCTTATAGCCATAACTTTGCTTTTTCTATTGCTTCTTTTGGCGTTTTAACATAATGAATCTTCTCAAAACCTGGCCAAGTATTGAGTCCAATAATAGGTTTATCCATTTTTAAGGCAAAGGCAATTTCAGAAAGGGTGCCATAACCACCAGAAATAGCGATTAATACTTTGGCTGTACGCACAATGATGATATTTCTAGCCTCTCCTAAGCCTGTAACAATTGGTATGTCTATATAAGGATTGGCATCAAGAGGATTAAAACTAGGCAAAACACCAATAGTTAATCCACCTGCTTCCTTTGCCCCTTTTGCTGCTGCCTCCATTACTCCACCTAAACCACCACATATCAAAGCGCAACCACAAATAGCAATCTCTTTGCCTACTTCTTTAGCTAATTCATAAGTAGCTTTATCACACTCTCCTGCCCCAATAACACCTATAATTTTCATTCTAACAATCTATTTAATGCTTCAAAATATTTTTCTCTAGTTTTATCAATTACCTCTTGGGGTAAAGGAGGAGGTGGTGGTTTTTTATTCCAATTAATACTTTCTAAATAATCTCTTAAATATTGTTTATCAAAACTTATTTGAGAGCGACCGGGTTCATAATCTTTTTCTGGCCAAAAGCGAGAGGAATCAGGTGTTAATAATTCATCTATTAAAATGAGTTTGTCATTTTCATCAAAACCAAATTCAAATTTTGTATCAGCAATAATGATACCTTTCTTTAAAGCAATTTCTGCTGCTTCTTTATATATTGCTAAACTATATTCTCTTATTTTTTCAGCTAATTTTCTATCACCAAGTATATTTACCATCTCTTCAAAAGTAATATTTATATCATGTCCTTTTTTTGCCTTTGTTGATGGTGTAAAAATAGGTTCTTGTAATTTTTCTGCCTCTTTCATTCCATCTGGCAATTTAATACCACAAATAGAACCACTTTTTTTATATTCTTTCCAAGCAGAACCAGCAAGATAACCTCTAACAATACACTCTACTGGTAATGGTTTTGCCTTTTTAACAAGCATGCTCCTTCCTTCAAGAATCTCTTTATATTTTTGACAAATTGAGGGAAATTCACTTACTTCAGAAGCAATTAAATGATGAGGTAAAAAATCAAACTTTTTAAACCAATAAAGAGAAATCTGAGTCAAGACATAACCCTTATCAGGTATGGGTTCTCTCATTACTACATCAAAGGCAGAAATTCTATCTGTAGCTATGATTAATAAATATTTATCTAAATCATAAATATCTCTTACTTTACCCTGATGTTTTTCCCCTATATCCAAATTTGTTTCATAAACAATCATTTTAAATAACTCAATCCTTCCTTAAATTTTATTGGTTTTAATGGAAAAATTTCATAAAATTTATTATCTTTTGCTACATTTCCAGCTAAAAGCATAGTAAGCATCTCTTCTGTTAAAGGATAAAGAGATAAATTTTGTAATTTTTTTGTAAAAAAATTCACCATTTCTAAAGGCACATATACTTTTTTAATTTTTTTATTTAAAACACTGGCTATTGTATCTACTATCTCTTTATAACTTAATACTTGAGCCCCTCCTACTTCAAAGACCTGATTTTCACTGGCAGGGAGATGTAAAGATAAGGCAAAGGCTAAAGCAACAGTTTTAACAGGAACAGGCTGCATCTTATAAAGTCCATCACCAATAATGGGTAAGATAGGAGAAATTTTTATTATTTTTGAAAGCATACTGACAAAATGATCATAAGGGCCATAAATTACTGAAGGTCTAAATATTGTATAAACAAGCCCACTTTCTTTTACCAAATTCTCTGCCCTAAATTTGGTCTTATGATATTGGCTAATTGCCTCTGGCCCTGTTCCTAAGGCACTCATATGGATAAACCTTTTAATACCTGCTTTTTTTGCTGCTTCTAAAGCAAAATGAGTAGCCTCTACATGAAGTTTTTCAAAGGTAATTCCTTTTTTTGGAAACTCACGGATGATTCCAATTAGATGGATTACAGCTTTGCAGCCCTCCATCTTTTCTGCCAAATCAGGAGAAAAAATATCTCCTTTAGCAATTTCTACTTTATAACGAAGCTTTTTTTCTGAACCAGGTCTGACAAGGCATCTTACCCTTTCCCCTAAAGCCAAAAGTGCACCTATAATGTGATTTCCAACAAATCCTGTACCACCTGTAACAAAGATCATTTAATGACCCAATCCTTTAATTCATTACTGGTTTTATTTAACCTCTTACAACCATTTTCCTCAATTACTACCATGTCCTCTATGCGGACGCCACCCCATTCACTAAAATAAAGTCCTGGCTCTATTGTAACTACCATGTTTCTTTTTAATGTTAAAGCAGGCTTTCTTGGAGAAAGAGCTGGCATTTCATGAACCAAAATTCCTACTCCATGGCCTAAAGAATGTTTAAATGCTTTTTCTAGCCCTTTTTCTTTAAAAAAATCTCTTGCTAATGCGTCAGCTTCATCTGTCTTTAAGCCTGCTTTTATCCCATTTAATGCCCGTTTTTGCGCTTCAAATACAGTTTCATATATTTTTTTAAACCTTTCATCTGGCTCACTTAAATAAAATGTGCGTGTCATATCTGCACAATATCCTTCCCATCTTAATCCAAAATCAATAATTATAGGCTCATTTTTTTTAATTTTTCTTTCTGTAGGAACAGCATGAGGAATAGCACTATTTTCTCCACTAGCTACAATAGGAGGGAAAGAAAGCTCTGCTTTATATTTTAAACGAATCTTTTCTTCAATCCACCAGGCAATTTCCTTTTCTATAAGACCTGGTTTTAAGAAATCTTTTAAATTTAAAAATATCTCTTCTGTCATAGAAAGTGCCTTTTTTATAGCATCAATTTCTTCTTTTTCCTTTATCTGACGTAAACTCTCTATCAGATTTTCTGTTGGTAATATTTCATTTTGATAAATTTCTTTTAATCTTTGATAAAATTTATAATTCAAATGATTTGCCTCAAAACCTAAAGGAGGAGGCATTTCTTTTAATACTTTTTCAATTTCTTCAAAGAGATTTAAATGATAAACACAGATTTCCCATCCCTTTGCCTCTTTTATGGCTAAATCAGCATAACGTGGATCAGTAAATAAAAATGATTTTTCTTGAGAAATAAGTAATACACCAGCTGTTTCTCCTACTTGTGGGTCTTCCGCTTTAAATCCACTTAAATAGCGACGATTAGCTGGATGTGAAACAAAAAAACTACCAATGTTTTTTTCTTTCATCAAATCTCTCAATCTTTTAAGCCTCTTTATAAAAACTTCCATATTGCTTATCTGGTAATGCATAAATTAAAGTATGTCAATGTTTTTAATTCTTTATTAAGACTTGCTTTTTTCTTTAATTTTCTTTATTCTTGACACATGAATGTCATAGATGTGATAGTTTTGTCTCTTATGGGTATCTTTTTAATTTTAGATGGTTTGAGAGGATTTGTTAAAAGCATTGGTTTTCTTGTTAGTTTTATATTAGGTTTTTGGTTTGCAGGACATTATGCATATATTGGAGTAAATTATTTAAAATCATGGCTCCCTTCAATCTTGGCTTATATAATAAGTTTTGTCTTTATCTTAATTTTGGTTTTTATTATATGTCATTTTCTTACCTTTATTTTAAAAACCCTTTTAAGAGAAAGAACAATAAGATTTTTTGATCATATTTTAGGTATCTTTTTTGGAGCAATAAAAGGATTTTTTTTGGCTACTATTTTATTTACATTTTTAAATCTTTTTTACCCTTTACCTCCTGAATGGAAAGAGAAATCTTTTACTTATCCTTATCTTTATAAATTAAATAGATTTATGGTGAAACAAATACCACAAAGGATGCAACTTACCAATCCAAAAAAGGTAAAACATGGCAAATTTATCTAGATTAGAAGATATTGTGGCAAGTTTAAGAGGAGAAAATGGTTGCCCATGGGATAAAAAACAAACTCCATTTACTTTAAAACAATATCTTTTAGAAGAAGTTTATGAGCTTATTGAGGCAATAGAGGAAGAAAATATTGAGGCTATAAAAGAAGAATTAGGTGATGTGTTATTTATTTTAGTTTTTATTGCTCATATATATAAAGAAAAAAATATTTTTAATTTGGAAGAGATTATTCAATATGTAGCAGAGAAGATGATTCGTCGCCACCCCCATGTTTTTGGTCAAGAGAAAGCAAAGGATATTGAGATCATTCGTGCTCGTTGGGAGGAAATAAAAAATAAGGAAAAAAAGAAAAAATCTATTTTAAATGGTATTCCTAAAACACTTCCTGCTTTAACTCTTGCTTATAAGATAGGAGAAAGGGCTTCAAAAGTAGGTTTTGATTGGAAAAATGTAGAAGATGTTTTTGAAAAAATGATTGAAGAAACAGAAGAATTTAAAAAAGCTATTAAGGAAAATGATACAGAAAAGATAAAAGAAGAATTAGGAGATATCCTTTTTACATGGGTAAATATAGCTAGATTATTAAAAATTTCTCCTGAGGAGGCATTGAGAGGAACAATAAAAAAATTTAAAGAACGATTTTATTTTATTGAAAATGAAATAAAAAGAAAAGGAAAATCCCTCAACAATGCTTCTTTGTATGAAATGGATCGTCTCTGGGAGCAGGCAAAGAGGAAATGATTTTTTTAAAATTATTCATACTTTTTACTCTTGTTACCATATTGGAATTAGCGCTTATCATTGAAGTAGGTAGCCGTATAGGAATAATGTACACTATATTGTTAATTATTGGGACAGCTATATTAGGAGCTTATTTAGCTCAAAGTCAAGGTTTAGCTATACTTATGCGTATCCAAAATGAATTAAAAGCAGGCATATTACCTAATGATGCTCTTATAGAAGGATTGCTTATTCTTATTGGTGGTGTTTTACTTTTAACACCTGGCTTTGTTACGGATACTTTAGGTTTTCTTTGCATCTTACCACCTAGCCGAAAAAGGTTTAGAGAAAAGTTAAAAGCTTACTTTCGGAATCGAATTTATTGGGAAATTTATTATGGAGGCTGAATATGGGGGTTAAATTGCTAAGTATTGGTTTTGGTAGTAGTGTAGCTATTAGTAGGATTGTTGCTATTCTTACACCTAATTCTGCGCCTATGAGGAGATTGCGTGAAGAAGCAAAAAAAAATGGACGGTTAGTAGATGCTACTTTTGGTAGAAAAACACGTTCTATCATTATCACTGATAGTAATCATGTTATTCTTTCATCTTTACATGCTGAAACACTTGCTCAAAGATTATCTACTATTTATCATGAGGAGGAATAAAGGAAATATTTTTGTTATTTCTGCCCCTTCGGGTACAGGTAAAACTACCCTTATTAGAATTTTAATGTCACGTTTTCCTGAAATGGTCTTTTCTGTTTCCTGTACTACTCGTCCACCACGTCCTGGAGAATTACATGGTCGAGATTATTTTTTTATAACTGAAACAGAATTTAAAAATATGGTTGAACATGGTGAAATGTTAGAATGGGCAAAGGTTCATGGACATTATTATGGAACTCCATTGCCTTTTATTAAAGAGAAACTTGCTGCTGGTAAAGATATTATTTTAGATATTGATGTCCAAGGTGCACGTCAGGTAAAAGAAAAATTGCCAGAAGCAATTTTAATCTTTATTATTCCTCCTTCTTTAAAAGAATTAAAAAAAAGGCTTCTTAAACGTTCTACAGAATCTTTAGAAATAATAGCAAAAAGATTAAAGGTTGCACAAAAAGAGATAGAGATGGCAAAAGAATTTGATTTTATTGTAGTTAATACAGAGATTAAAACAGCTTTAAAGGAATTAGAATGTATTATATTTGCTACAAAAGCTAAAACAATAAAAAGATGGCATCTAGCAGAAAAATTATTGGAAGAAATGTTGCCTGTTTAAAGGGGGTGATTTATGGGATTAACTGAATTAGATAAAAAGATTATTAAAGCATTACAAAAAGATTTACCTTTGGAAGGAAAACCATTTGCAAAAGTAGCAAAAGAGCTTGGGATGAAAGAAGAAGTATTACTTAAACACATAAAACGTTTTATTAAAAAAGGAATTATAAGAAGATTTGGGGCTACAATTTTTCATAATCGCTCAGGTTTTGAAGCCAATGTAATGGTAGCTTGGGAGGTACCAACTGAGCGTTTAGATAAAGTAGGTAAAATTATGGCAAAATTTCCAGAAATTACTCATTGTTATGCTAGAGTTAGTTATCCAGAATGGCCATATAATCTTTATACTATGATACATGGTCATAGTGAAGAGGAATGTCGTGAAATTGTTAAAAAAATTGCTAAAATTACAAACATTAAGCATTATCGTCTTTTATTTACTGAGCATACTTTCAAACGAGCTTCTATGCAGTATTTTTAAATGGCTCTCCTAAAATTAATTTTTCTTTTTTTCTTTTTAGTTTTTTTACTTAAAAAAAGATGGCTGTTAGGTCATGCCCTATTTTTAGCAGCTATTTTATGCGGATTGATACAAAATCTTTCTATTTTACAAATTTGTTTTTCGTTTATTACAGCTATAACTTATAAACAAAATCTTCTTTTAGCTTGTGTTATAATTTCAATTTTAATTTTTGCTCATAGTCTGGAAAAGACCGGTTATATTAGACATATAATTGATATTTTTCAGGGTGTTTTTCCTTGGCCTCGTTTAAATCTCATGATATTGCCTGCATTGATTGGCTTATTACCAATGCCTGGAGGGGCTATTTTTTCAGCACCATTTATAGAAGAGATAGCAAAGCATTATAAAATATCACGAACACAACAAGCAATAATCAATTATTGGTTTCGCCATAGTTGGGAATATTCTTGGCCACTTTATCCAGGTTTACTTTTAACTGTACATTTAGGTCAAGTAGGATTATTTGAATTAGCAATAATTGATTTGCCTATTATGATACTTTCTTTTCTTTTCGGATACATATTTTTTCTAAGTCCAGTAAAAGGGAAGAGTTTTGCCTTAAAAGGTCAATTTTGGATTTTTTTAAAAGAAATAGCTCCTATTCTTACTGTCATTTTTCTTGCTGGAGGAAGTGAACTTATTTTTCACTTTCTTCCTAGGGAATTGTTTATTATTCTGGCGGTATGGGTTGGGATTATCTGGGTATGGATAAGAAAAAAAATAACCTTATTTCAACTATATACTATTTTAAAGGACAAAACCCTTTTAAAAGTATTATATGCAGTGATGGCAATTTTTTCATTTAAACAAATTTTAATTGATAGCCAAATTGTTTTATATGCCAACAAAACACTTATAAGCTACCATATACCTATTGCCTTTATTGCATTTTTTTTGCCTTTTTTAGTAGGATTAACAATTGGTCTTACTCTTGCTTTTGTTGGTAGTACGTTTCCCTTTATCTTTAGTCTGCTTGAAACTACTCATACCCCTCTACTTCCCTACGTAATGCTTGCCTACTCCTCAGGAATAATAGGTGTTTTACTTTCACCTATGCATCTTTGTCTTGTACTCAGTATAGAGTACTTCCATGTTGAATTTAGCAAAACCCATCAGCAATTATACTGGCCATGCATATTAATGCTTTTTTGTATTATAATTTGGTTTGTATTTTTAAGATGGCTTTATTAAGTCCGAACTTTTTTTTAAAGATGCCGATTTGTCATAAAACAGATGAGTGTTATGAAGCCAATTATCCTTGTTGTTGATGATGAATATGAAACTATTCAGGTAATAAAATCTGCTCTTTCTGATGAGTATAGAATTATAACAGCAGACAATGGAAAGACAGCTTTAGAAAAGATTTCTTTAAATCCTCCTGATTTAGTGCTCCTTGATTTATTTATGCCAGAAATGGATGGCATTGAATTTTTAAAAAAAGCTCAATCTATTTTAAATAAATATTATATCCCTGTCATTGCCGTAACAGGTTATACTGAAGAAAGTAAGATAGAAGCCTTTTCTCTTGGCTGTTATGATGTAATTGAAAAGCCATTTCACCTTCTTCAACTCAAATTTAAGATAAAAAAAGTTTTGCAAATTAGAGAGCATCTAAAAACATTAAAGAAAAAACTTTATGAGAAAGCAGAAAGAATCAAATTAGCTTGGGAAGAGGCTAAGAGACAATCTCATTATCTCAATTCTATTATCAATGCCGTAGATGAAGGGATAAGGGTAGTGGATCTGGATTTTACCGTAAAATTAGCGAATGCAAAAATGGAGAAATTTTTTAATATACCGGTTTCAGAACAGATTGGCAAAAAGTGCTTTGTTTGCTCTCCAGTAAAGGATTGTCATACTCCTCTATGTCCAATAGAACGTATAAAGGTTGGTGAAACATTGGTAAATAGAGAAGAATTCTATGGTTCACCTCAGAAAGGAGTATGGATTCATAAGTTAAGTGTACCTTTTAAAAATGAAAAAGGAGAGATTATAGGAGTGATTCAAACTTTTCATGATATTACTGCTTTAAAAAAAGTAGAAGAGGAATTGAGGGCAACAGTAGAGGAGCTAAAAAATACTCAATCATTTTTAGTGCAACAAGGTAAGCTTATGGCTATTGGTCAATTAGCTGCAGGTATTGCTCATGAGATGAATAATCCTTTGGGATTTGTTGCAAGCAATTTTAGAACTTTAAGGGAATATATAGCAGACATAAAGGAGTTATTAATTGCCTATCAGGGTTTAAGGGAGCGTTTGGAGAGGGGGGAGGGGGTTAATGGTGAGATAGGGCATATAAAGGCAATTGAAGAGAAGGTGGATATTGAATTTATTTTAGAAGATATAGAGTCTCTTTTTAAGGATACAATGGATGGTATTGATAGACTTACTGGCATTATTAAAAGTTTAAGGGATTTTTCAAGGATTGATCAATTAGAAGATTATACAGAATATGATATAAATGAAGGGATAAAAAGTACATTAGTTATTACCAAGAATGAATACAAATACTATGCTGAAGTAAAGACAGAATTAGGTGATATTCCTCCTATTTATTGTCATCCAAATAAAATTAATGAAGTTTTTTTAAATCTTATTGTGAATGCTGCTCAGGCGATTGCTGGACAGAATAGGGAGGAAAAAGGGACAATTTTCATAAAGACTTTTAAAGAGGGTGAATTTGTTTATATTCAGATTAGTGATGATGGTCCTGGTATTCCTGATGAAATAAAGGATAAAATATTTGATCCATTTTTTACTACTAAGCCACCAGGGAAAGGGACGGGATTAGGATTAAGTATTTGCTATGATATTGTTGTTAATAAACATAAAGGGCAGATTTGGGTGGAAAGTGAAGTTGGTAAGGGAACTACTTTTACTGTGAAATTACCAATAAAACCTGATTTAGATAAAGAAAATGAGAAAAGAGTAAATAATCATTAATAAAAAATCACTATTTGTACCGAACTTTTTCTCAAAAATGCCGAAAGATAAACAAAGGAAATGGTTATGACAAATGATGAGCAATTGAAATACAAAGTTTTATTTATTGAAGATGATAATATCTGTCAAATATGTTTTAAGCAATTTGTTAAAACTAAAAAATTGCCATATGACTATATCATAGCAGGATCTGTTTCAGAAGCTAAGAAAATTTTAAATTCTGAGAGATTTGATGTTGTGATTATGGATTACTTACTTAATGATGGTACAGCATTTGATATTTTTGATTTAATAACGGATACACCAATCATTTTTGTTACTGGAGCTGGTGATGAAGAAGTTGCAGTTAAAGCTATGAAAAAAGGTGCATATGATTACCTAATAAAAGATCCAGACAGAAATTATCTTAAAATGCTTCCTACAGTTGTGGAAAATGCAATTAAACACAAAAAAGCAGAGCAACGTTCCAGAATTTTATCCCATGCTATTATGTGTATCAATGATAGTGTTTATATCACTGATATGGATGATAAAATTATTTTTGTTAATAAAGCATTTTGTAAAACTTATGGATATAAAGAAAAGGAAATTCTTTCACAACATAGTCGTATTCTTTGGAAGGAGGAATCCGCAAGTAATAATTTAAAAAATATTTCAGCCAAGGAGTTTTGGCATAAAATGAAGGATGGTACTGAATTTCTTGTTTCCCTTTCCCGATCAGTAATTAAAGATGAAAATGGAAATGAAGTTGCTATTGTTGGAGTAACTCGTGATATCACTAAACTTAAAAAAACAGAAGAGGAATTGAGGGCAACAGTAGAGGAGCTAAAAAATACTCAATCATTTTTAGTGCAACAAGGTAAGCTTATGGCTATTGGTCAATTAGCTGCAGGTATTGCTCATGAGATGAATAATCCTTTGGGATTTGTTGCAAGCAATTTTAGAACTTTAAGGGAATATATAGCAGACATAAAGGAGTTATTAATTGCCTATCAGGGTTTAAGGGAGCGTTTGGAGAGGGGGGAGGGGGTTAATGGTGAGATAGGGCATATAAAGGCAATTGAAGAGAAGGTGGATATTGAATTTATTTTAGAAGATATAGAGTCTCTTTTTAAGGATACAATGGATGGTATTGATAGACTTACTGGCATTATTAAAAGTTTAAGGGATTTTTCAAGGATTGATCAATTAGAAGATTATACAGAATATGATATAAATGAAGGGATAAAAAGTACATTAGTTATTACCAAGAATGAATACAAATACTATGCTGAAGTAAAGACAGAATTAGGTGATATTCCTCCTATTTATTGTCATCCAAATAAAATTAATGAAGTTTTTTTAAATCTTATTGTGAATGCTGCTCAGGCGATTGCTGGACAGAATAGGGAGGAAAAAGGGACAATTTTCATAAAGACTTTTAAAGAGGGTGAATTTGTTTATATTCAGATTAGTGATGATGGTCCTGGTATTCCTGATGAAATAAAGGATAAAATATTTGATCCATTTTTTACTACTAAGCCACCAGGGAAAGGGACGGGATTAGGATTAAGTATTTGCTATGATATTGTTGTTAATAAACATAAAGGGCAGATTTGGGTGGAAAGTGAAGTTGGTAAGGGAACTACTTTTACTGTGAAATTACCAATAAAACCTGATTTAGATAAAGAAAATGGAAAGAAAAAAAATTCTTTTCGTAGATGATGAACCCCAAGTTATTCATGCCTTAAAAAGGGATTTTCGAAAATCCCCTTATCAGACTTTTTTTGCCTTAAGTGGCAAAGAAGGGTTAGAAATCTTAGAAAAAGAGGAAATAGACTTGGTAGTAGCTGATATGAAGATGCCTGAAATGGATGGCTATGAATTTCTGCGTCAAGTAAAAATAAAATACCCAGAAATAATTTGTATTATCTTAAGTGGTTATACAGAGAGTGAAGCTGTTTATCAAGCTTTAGTTAATGGGACTGCTCGGGCTTACCTCTGTAAACCCTGGGAGAGAGAAACTCTACAGAATTACATTGACCAGCTTTTTTCCATAAAGAAATCTTTGGAAGACAAACAACTTTTACAGGTTGTTAATTCTGTTTCTTACTTACCTACATTAGGCAAACATTATCAAAGAATACTAAACCTTATTGCTGCTGGCGAGGATTTAGGAAAGATTGCTGAGGTAATAGAAGAGGATCCTGCTTTGACTATTGATGTATTAAAAGTAGCAAATTCTGCTTTTTATGGTCAGAGGATGCCTATTGCTTCTGTAAAAAGGGCAGTGGTATTACTTGGATTAAATGTTATAAAAGATATTGTCCTTTCCCTTGGTATTCTTAATAGTTTTAAAAAATTTGGGAAAGTCCGTATAGAAATTGAAAAATTTTGGGAACATGCAAACTTATGTAATAAAATGATTGGTTTTCTTTATGATACTTTTTTTAATCAAAAATTGCCTGAAGAATTTTCTGCTGTAGGATTATTACATGATATTGGTAAATTATTTATTTTAGCATATTTTCCAGAAAAGTTTTTTCAGATAATAAAAGAGATAAAAAAATATCCTGAAATGAGTCTCAAAATAGAAAAAGAAATTATTGGTGTCCCTCATACATTACTAGGTGGTTATTTGCTTAACTGGTGGAATTTACCATATCCTATTATAGAAGTAGCTATTTTTCATCATGAACCAAATGCTCCAGGTATTACTAATAAAGAAATCAATGCCCTTGTTCATATTGCTGATTTTTATTCTTATAAAATCCTTAATGTCGAACCTTATTGCTATTTAATCCCAGAAGCATTTGATATTCTTGAAATAAAAAAAGAAGAAATTGAAGAAAAAATAGAAGAATTCTCAAATGAAGGGAAGATAAATGCAGCGGCTCCATAATATCCTTGTGGTAGATGATGAAGTGTCTATTCTTACTGCCATAAAAAGGTTATTTAAATCATTTCCTTTAATTAATTGTTTTACTACCACAAGTCCAAAAGAAGCCCTTAAAATAATGGCAAATAAAGAAATAGATCTTATTGTTACTGATCAACGTATGCCTGAAATGACAGGTATAGAACTATTGCGGGAAGTTACGGCAAAATATCCTGATGTAATAAAGATTATACTTACAGCTTATTCAGATATTGATGTAATCCTTAAAGCTATTAACGAAATTGGTATTTATAAATTTATTTTAAAACCCTGGGATAATCAAGACTTACGTTTAACTATAATAAGAGCATTAGAGTGGAAAGAAACATTAGAAGAAAATAAGTCATTGCAACAAGAATTAAAAAAAAGACAAGCTATCCTTTCCTATTGGGAACATAAATATCCTGGTATTAGCAAAGTACAGATTGATGAGGATGGTGAAGTTTATGTGGAGCTGGAGATGGAAGAATGAGTGCTACAGTTTTGTTTGTTGATGATGAAGTAAGAATTTTAGCAGCTATTAAGAGAATGTTGAGGCAAGAAAATTACAAAAAGATATTTGTTTCTAGAGCTATAGAAGCCTTAGAGATTATAGAAAAAGAACCAGTGCAGGTTCTAGTTACAGATTTAAGAATGCCAGAAATGGATGGTTTGGCTCTTATTAGGAAAGTAAAAGAAAAAAAGCCTGAAATTGTATGTATTATTTTAACAGCTTATTCTCAAGTGCCTACTTTATTAGCTGCTATAAACCAGGGAGATGTTTTTCGCTATCTTACAAAGCCTTGGAATTCTGAAGAAGATTTCAAAAAAGTAATTCAAGAGGCTATTGCATGTTATGAACAACAAGAAGAGCAAAAAAATTTAATTAAAAGGCTTACATTACAAACAAGGGCTATGCGTAATACTTTGGAAAGATATGAAAAAAGATTAAAAAATTATCATCAGCAACATAAAATTATCTTGCATCACTTTACTACTTATATTGAACCAGCTTTTAAAAAATTGATTTCTGAAAAAAATCTTAAAGAATATACAGAGATCAAACAACAATTTGAGGAATTTAAACGTCTTTTAACATCGCAGGAATTTTCTCAATAAATAAATTTAAAGCCATTTCTATTTCTTCTTCAGTAGTAAAATAACCTAAACTAAAACGTATTGCTCCTTTCCCTATCTCTGGTGGAACTCCCATTGCCTTTAAAACATGAGACATCTTAATCTCTTGACTATGACATGCAGCTCCTGGTGAAGCACATATTTCAGGTATAAAATTCAATAAATCTTGAGCAGTCAATCCTTTAAAAGAAATATAAAGAGTATTTGGTAAACAATATTTAGGATTACCATGACGTATTACATCAAAATGAGCTTTAAGCCCTTCCCAAAGTTTATCTCTCAATTTAGCTATTTTTAAAATTTCTTTATTCTTCAATTTCTCTTTCAATAAACTACAGGCCTTACCTAAACCAACGCAAAAAGCGACATTTTCTGTACCTGCTCGACGTCCATTTTCTTGACCTGCTCCATGTATAAGTGGAGAAAAGGGGATGCCTTTTCTCACATACAATGCCCCAATGCCCTTTGGGGCATAAAGCTTATGTCCAGCAATAGTAAGTAAATCAACATTTAGAATATTGACATCTACCTCAATTTTTCCCAAACTTTGAGCCGCATCTGTATGAAATAAAATGTCATATTCTTTAGCTATCTTCCCAATTTCTTCTATAGGTTGAATAATTCCAGTTTCATTGTTAGCATGCATAACAGAAATCAAAACAGTATCCTTTCTAATTGCTTTTTTTAAAGTTTCTGGCTCGATTATTCCTTCAGGTGTAGGTAGGATAAATGTTATTTCAAATCCTAATTCTTGCATAAATTGAGCAGGTTTTAAAACAGAAGGATGTTCTATAGCAGTTGTAATAACATGATTTCCTTTTTCTTTTAATGCCCATAAAATTCCCTTAAACACAGTATTATTGGCTTCTGTCCCTCCGCTCATAAAAACAATTTCTTCTGGTTTTGCATTAATAAGATTTGCTACTTCTTCTCGTGCATGTTCTAAGGCTATTTTTGCTTCCTTGCCTAAAGGGTAAAGACAAGATGGATTACCAAAATTTTCTTTCAAAAAAGGCTCTATTTCCTCTTTTACTTCAGGGGCAATAGGGGTAGTAGCGTTATAATCAAGGTAAATCATATTTAAGTTTATACTCTTCTAAGCTATCTTGACAAGAAAAAATTTCACAGTTTATAAGTATCAAAAAGGAGGTTAAGATGCCAGAACTTTCTAAGATTTTTGATAATAAAAAGTATATGTGGGATGGTGAGATTTATGATACAGAAGAGGCTGCCAAAAGTACTGCTCAAAAATATGAACAAGATGGATTTGAGATAAAAATTGTTGAAGAGAATGGAAAATATTTAATTTATAATCGTCGTGAGATAAAAACTTAATTGTCTTTTCCTACTTTTTAAGATTGATTTTTAAAGCTAAGTGCTTATAATGAGTTTTTAGCAAGGAGTTTAAATGTCTTCTTCTGTTTTTGTTGTTTCTTTTAAAACTGATATTTTAAAAACAGTAGGAAAACATCTTTTAGAAAATTGGACATCTTTAGAAAATATTGCTCTTATTTTTCCAACAAAACGTAATAAATTTTATTTTCAACAATATTTACAAGAATTAACAGGAAAAGAGGCTTTTCATTTACCTTATCTTTATGAAGTAAGTGAATTTATAAATGAAGCTACTTTAGTCCCCTATGAAGGAATTTTGCTTAATCGCTGGCAGAGAAATTTACTTTTAAAAGAGGCAATCTTAAAAACAAAACAAGATTTATCTCCACTTTTTGGAAAACAACTTGAAAATTTAAAAGAAGATTTTTTTGGTTTTTTAAGTGTAGGAGATAGACTTTTACGGTTTTATGAAGAGATATTTAGAGAAAAAGTAAGTTTTTCTGATTTAAAAAAAGAAGCACTTTATACGGATTATGAAACACACATAAACATTCTTGAAAATATTTGGTTAACTTATGAAAAACTTTTGAAAGATAATAGACTTATTGATCCACTTTTAAAAGAAATTGCTCTTTTACTTGATGAGGAGTTTTTAAAAAGCTTTAAAGCTATTTATTTGGTTGGGCCTGTTATTATGACTCGTATTGAAACAGAATTTTTTAAACACTTATCAAAAATTGTTCCCTTAATTATATTTTTTCAAACAGAAGATAGACTTTTTTCTCATCAAGAAACAATTTTAAAACGTCTAGAGGTACAAAATGATGACATTTGTTGGTTAAAAGGAAATGATTTTTTATTTCCTACACCACCTGTAATTAAAGCATTTCCAAATGCTACTTCTCAAATCGGTTTTATTTTAAAATCAATAGAGGAATCTTTTTCTTTTACTAAACCACACAAAATTGCAATTGTGTTGCCAGATGATGCCTTTAAATATGTACTTTTAAGCTATATCCATGAAAAAAACCTTAATCTTACAATGGGGCTTGATGTAAAACATACTTTAACTTATAGGTTTTTACATCAATTTTATGAGCTTTTTAAAAGTGAGACTGAATATGGTTATTATTATCGCCCTTTTTTACAACTTTTGACTCATCCATTTTTAAAACAATTTCTAAGAAAAGAATGTAATAAGTGGCAAGAAAAGGTTTTTAGCGAAAATTTAATCTATATCAAAGATAATAAAAAGGATGCTCTTTTTGCTTTTTTGGAAGAGATAAAGTATTCTTTAAGAGCTGAAGATTTAATAAAATTTTCTAAAAAACTAATTGATCTTTTAGAAAAATGGCAGAAAGAAGAATCATTAAAATCATTTTTTTCTCATCATTACGAAATTATTGGTGTTAATAAAATTTTAGAAGCTCTTTTAGAAATCACCACTTTAGAAAACCTTTCTCTCAATTTAGGTAAGGCAGAATTTTTAAAGTGTTTTCAATTTTTGCTTGAACATCTTTCTTCTCTCACTTATCCCTTACCAGGAGGAATAATGGGAAAGGTTCAAGTAATGGAAATGTTAGAAACAAGAAATTTAAGATTTGATGTAGTGATTATGCCAGATATGAATGAAGGAATTTTCCCTGTAAGTAGTGAAAAAGATATGTTTTTAAATACTGCAATAAGGCAAAAAGTTGGATTGCCTACTTATAAGGAAAGAGAAAAACTTTATCGTTATTATTTTATGCGTTTATTAAAAGGTGCAAAACGATGTTACTTTAGCTATGTAGATTCACCCCAAAGAGGAATAAGAAGCAGATTTTTGGAAGAATTGCTTTTTCAACAATGGCAAAAAGACAAAGAAATTGAAAAGAGTGTTAAAAATTATGCTTATTATATTGTTTCTTCTCCAAAAACTTCTATTTTACAAAGTTCTTTTTTAAAAAAAGATATATCAAATAAATTAAATAAATTTAAATTTAGCCCTTCTGCCTTACTTTGTTATCAGGTTTGCCCTTACAAATTTTATCTACGTTATATTTTGGAAATCGAACCTTTACCAAAAGTAATGGAAAGAATCACTGCTAAGGATAAAGGATTAGTGTTTCATAAAGCCTTAAAGGAACTTTATAAGGAGAAAATTTGGGAAAAAGGAGAAGAAATATTTTTACAAAAATTAAAAGAAAAACTCCTTTATCACTTTAATAATCTACCTCAAGTCAAACATCAACTTGCAGCAAGACTTGAAGTAGAGGCTATTTTAGAAAGACTTTGGGGATTTGTAAAAGAAGAATTTGAGACATTTAAAAATGGTTGGCGTCCAGATACAAAACTAATAGAAAAAGAAATAGAGATTACATTAGAGTTTTGCGATTTAAAAGTATGTTTGAAAGGCATTCCAGATAGAGTAGATAGAAGAGAAAATGAGTTTAGAATTATTGATTATAAAACAGGTAATATGTTTTCAAAAAAAGAATGTGAAATATCAGAAAATTTTAGAGGAATACAACTTCCTTTTTATCTTTTTATTTTGCACAAAAAATATGGACTTTCTTATGAAGATTGTGAGAATTTATGTTTTTATGATCTAAAAAATTTTAGGCTTGAGCAAAAGGTCTATCAAAAATTTCTTTTTAACCGCAATGCTTATATGAAACAATTTGAGGAATGGTTAAAAGAAAGAATAAGAGAAATCTTTAATCCAGAAAATCCTTGGTCAAAACAGATAGGAAAAGATTGCAATTATTGTGATTACAAAGATATTTGTGAATGGGAATAAGTATGCTTAGTCTTTATGATCCCAAATATCATATTGCTTTAGAAGCAAGCGCAGGCACAGGCAAAACTTATAATCTTACTTTGCGCCTTTTAAATATTCTTTTAAAGCAGATTTTACCTGATATGCCTCTTTTACCAGAGAGAATACAAGAAGTTGTTGCTCTCACTTTTACAAATAAAGCAGCAGATGAAATGAAAGAAAGGCTGTTTGAATGGCTTAAAGTAGCAATGGAAGCAGAAAAACATCTCAATGATGAAAAATATGCGCTTCTTTTTGCACTTGAGCCAGACTTAAAACTACTTAAAGAAAAAGCAAAAAAACTTTATTTCTTGCTTTTAGAACACTTTTCTTTACTTGAAATCTCAACAATTGATAGCTTTATGCATAGTATTATCAAACTTTTTCCTTTTGAACTTGGTTTAAGGCTTGATGTAGAAATTATAGAAGAAGCAAAAGAAAGGCTGATTTTTGATGAAGCTTTAGATAGAGTTTTGATAGAAATTTTAAATAAGCCTGATTTAAAAGAAGGTCTTTTAGAACTCTATAGACAAGAAGTTATTTCTTATGGTCTAAGAAGATGGCTTGCTAAAACATTTAGAAGTTTTATGGCTTGTCAAAGTCAATTAGAAGATTTTAAAGGTTTTGAAGAAAATATTAATGCTTTTAATTTAAAAGAATTAGAAGTCAAAGCAAAAGAAGCAGTCAAAGAATTTATTAATACTATTAAACCTTATGTAAAGCATAAGACAGGTAAAAAAACAATGGAAGAAATGGAAAATTTTAGGTCTTTAAAAGAAATTATATCAAATTCTCTTTTTACTAAAACTTTATTAAATGAACATAATCATTTTAAAAATCTCCCTTCTTTTTGTGAAGATGCCTTTATCCGAGCTAAATCATGTCTTAAAGAATATGTTTTAAAAACTAATTATTATCAAGCAAAATTGCTTTTTGAGCTTTATAAGAAATTTTATAAACATTATACGGAAATCAAAAATCAAGAAAATGTTATTACTTTTTTTGACCTTTCACTTCTTTGTTATAAGCTTTTGGTAAAAGAGAATTTTTTTGAAGATAAAAGAGATTTTTTTTATTATCGTTTGGATAGAAAAATAAAACATTTGCTTTTAGATGAGTTTCAGGATACAAGTGTCATTCAGTGGCAGGTGTTTGAACCAATAGCAAATGAACTTGTTGCTGGTATTGGAACAAAACAATTACCTGGTAGTTTCTTTTATGTGGGTGATAAAAAACAAGCAATTTATAGATTTAGGGGTGGAGAAGCAAAACTTTTTGATTATGTAAAAGAGAGATTTAAAGGTTATATCAAAGAAGAAACCTTACCCATAAATTATCGCAGTGCAGGTGGCTTAGTAAAATTTGTGAATAAAATAGGAGAATATTTGCAAAAAGAATATGATTTTCCTTTTTCTTTTCAGAAAGCAAAAAGAAATGATGCACCATATTACATTTACTTTTCCCTCATTCCACCAGATGAAGAGGAATTAATACTTGGTAAAGAGGTTTTAGAAAAGATTAAAATGCTACATAAAGCAGGATTCTCCTATAAAGACATTGCTATTTTAGTACGTAGAAGGGAACAGGCAGAGAAAATTTTGCCTGTATTAAAAGAAGCAGATATTCCTATACAAGAGGAAACAGAAGTATTGCTTCTTAAAGCAAAGTCTGTAAAGGCAGTGGTTTCTCTTTTATATTATCTAAATAATCCAAAAGATAAATTAAATCTTATGCATTTTTTAAAAAGCATTAAAAAAGATCTAAAAGATAAAAAAATAGAAAAAATCAAAAAAGAAGTTGATCTTATTCCTTTACCTACACTTTTGGAAAAAATTTACAATGAATTTAATCTTTTCTCAATTTATAATGATAAACTTAATCTTTTACAGCTTATGGAAGTAGCCTATCAGTTTGAGAAAAACTATCCAAGATCTTTAAAAGCTTTTTTGGATTATTTAGAGGAAAATAAAGAAAGTCTTTTACAAGCAAAGGAATCTTTAGATGAAGCTGTACAGATTATGACTGTCCATAAAGCAAAAGGGCTTGAATTTGAGGCAGTAATTCTTTCTGAAACCACATATGATTGTAAAAAAATAGAAGAAGTACTTATATTTTTGCAGGATGAGAATTTTTCTCTAAAAAACATTTATATACGTCCTAAAAGTAGTGAAGCAGAAATTTGTGATGAATTAAAAAAGGCGCTAGAATATGCTAAAAAAAGGCAGCTTCAGGATGAATTAAATCTCCTTTATGTTGCTTTAACGAGAGCAAAAACAGCCTTATATATTCTTGCTCAGCCACAAAAAAGAAATAATGTATTATCTATACCATCTCATTGTTGGGCAAATTTTATTGGTTATGCTTTAGGAATAGATGTAAAAAACATTTTAAAGGAAAATCATTTACCTTTTTGTCTTTATGAAGAAGGAAAAATTCCCTTTTATGAAAAAAGAAAGACTCCCTCAGTTTCAAAATTTTCATTTTCTTATGAATTTTTAAAAAAACCTTTAAATACAGAAAAAGAAAAAATTCCTGAAATAATTTCTCCTAAAAAAGAACAAAAATTTGGAGAGGCATTTCATTATGTAATGTCTTGTTTAAAAACAAAAAGAGATGATTTAAAGAAGGCTATTTTAAAGGCAAAGGCAAATTTTGGACTTTATCTTACTCAAAAAGAATGGGAAGATATAAAAGAAAGGGCAAAAAGAGTTTTAAATCATCCTTTTTTAAAACCTTTCTTTGAATCAAACATAAAAATTCTTAATGAAGCCCCTTTTTTATGGCAGAAAGAAACCCTTAAAGCCTATCGTGCTGATAGAATTGTGTTTTTGGAAGAAAAAATTGTAATTATAGACTATAAAACCAGTTTTTTAGAAGAAGCTGTTTATAAAGAACAAATGAATGAATACAAAGCTCTTTTGAAAAAGATTTATGCTGAAAAAGAAATAGAAGGTTATTTGGTATATGTGCTAAAGGAGAAGGTTGAGGTAAAACAAATATAAGACTTGACGTAAAAAAATAATTCAGATAAAAAATAAATAGGCCGAAGTGGTGGAATTGGCAGACACGCTGTCTTGAGGGGGCAGTGGGCGGTAAGCCCGTGCGGGTTCGAGTCCCGCCTTCGGCACCATTTAATTTAGATAAAAACAAATAGGTATTCTTAAAGTAATAATTTTTTTATTTAATTCTGGTGGAAATGCAGGAAAAGGAGCAGCTCTTTTGATTGTTTTTATAGCTGCTTTGTCTAAAAGAGAATAACCTGATGATTCTTCTATATTGATCTCTTTAAGCTGACCATCTCTTTTTAAAGAAAATACTACAATTACCTTTCCTTCAATCCCATGCCGTCTTGCCCAAAAAGGGTATTCTTTGTGTTTTTCAATCTTCAGGTAAACACTGTTTAAATAGGCTATAAGAAGTTTTTTTTCTAAAGTGTTTGCTTTGGCATTCTTAACTAAAGTTTTAGATGATGCTTTTGATGTTTTGAGCGATTGAGGTTTTGCCTTTTGAGGAGACATTTCCAATTTTATCTTTTTCAAGGGTTTAGATTCAGGTTTAGGCTTTGACTTAAATTTAATTTTAGGTTTTGATACCTTCCTTACCTCAGCTTGAGATTTTTTTTGGGAAGATGATGGTAAAAATTTTAAATCTACTTCAATAGGTATATCTAATTTATACTGAGGTAAAGCAAAGGGAATACTTTTTAATAACAATAAGTGCAAAGCAATTGAAAAGATTAGACATAAACCTAATAGTCTATTCATCTATTTCCTTTTCTGTAGCAATAAAGACCTTTCTTATTCCTGCCAATTTTGCTCGATCCATAACCTTGATTACCCATTCTACTGGTGTTGCTTTATCAGCCTTAATGACAACTGTAGTTTTTTGTTCCTGTTTAACCTTTTCGCAAAAAAAATGATAAATACTTGCCAAGTCCATAGGAATCTGATTTATAAATATCTTTCCATTTGCATTAATAACTAGTGTAATTTCACTAACTTCATTTTGCAAAACAGCGCTTTTAGCTGCTGGTAGATTAATAGGTATACCCTCATTACGTAAAAAATTAGCAGTGAGGAGAAAGAAGATAAGTAAAAGAAGAACCATGTCAATAAGGGGAGTGAGATTAAGACTTGGTTTAATAGTTTTTCTTTTAAAAGAAATCATTTTAAAAATCCATGTTTTTCAAGTAAATTTAAAATTTCATTCAAACAATCTTCAAGTTGAGAGGCATAATCATTTGCCTGACTTATAAAATAATCATAACATATAAGAGTAGGAATAGCGACGCTTAAGCCAAAGGCTGTGGTAAGCATAGCTTCCCAAATACCTCCAGCCAACATAGCTGCACTTACTTTATTACCCATAGACTGTACAACCATAAAAGCCTTAATCATGCCAATAACCGTGCCTAATAGACCTAAAAGAGGAGAAATATTGGCAATGGTTGCCAGTATTGAAAGTCTTGCTTCTGCTTTTCTAACTTCCTTTTGACCAAGATGGGCTAATACCTTTTCTATCACATTGCGGCGAGGATTATTAGCTAAAGAATTGCCTAATTCTTTTATTAGAGGATGTGATGCTAAAGAGGCTTCTTTTTGAGCTGCTTCTAATTTCTGTTGGGCAATTAATGTTTTTATAGAAATCAGTTTTTCAATTGGCCCATGTTTTTTTAAATAAAAAAGGTAAAAAGCCCTTTCCATAATTATCGCTAGAGCTACAATAGAACATAAAAGAATGGGATACATTAAAAGACCACCTTTAACAAAAAGCGTAAACATAAACACTCCTTAATACTTTTTTCCTTTTCTTATCATAAATGAAAATCTTTTGTAAGAATCAGAGCCTTTAATTACCTCTTGACGCCTTTAAAATTACTTTATATTTTTGAAATAGTTATGCGTAAATATCGGCGTAAATATTATGATATTTTTTCTCATTTTTATGACTTTGTCATTCGACTTCATTCTCAAGATAAAAGTTTAATGTTACGCCATTATTTTGCTAAAAGGATCAAGCCAAAGCCAGCAAATAAAGTACTTGATCTCTGTACTGGTACAGGTGCTTTAGCAATTGTTTTATCAGAATATGTTTCAGATGGTATGGTGGTAGGTTTGGATTTTTCTTTTGGTATGCTTAAGAAGGCAAAAGAAAAAATAGAAAAATTAAAAAAGAAAAATATCTATCTTGTAGTAGCAGATGCTGGAGCGCTTCCTTTCAAATCAGATATATTTGATATAATTACTTGTTCTCATGCTATGTATGAGCTTACTGGTAGCACTAGACGTTCAGCTCTTCAGGAAATAAAAAGATGTTTAAAACAAGGTGGTCGTTTTGGCATGATGGAACATGAAGAGCCTAAAAATCCATTTATTAAATTTCTTTATCATCTGCGTTTGCTTTCTATGGGTAAAGAAGGAAGGGAGATAGTTCGTAAGGAGTTAGATGAGTTAAGAGGTATTTTTGTGAATGTAATAAAAGAAGTTACTCCCACGGGTAGGACAAAGTTTATTTGTGGTGAAAAATAATGGCTTCTTTAGCGCAAATTCCTTTTGTAATATTTGATACAGAAACAACAGGGCTTTCTCTTACTGCGCGCATTATTGAAATTGGGGCGGTTAAAGTTTATCGGGGTAAAATAATAAAAGAATTTTGCTCTCTAGCCAATCCTGGATGTCCTATTCCACCAAGAGCTACAGAAATACATGGTATTACTGATGAGATGGTTGCTGATGCCCCTTCTATTCCTTTTGTCTTAAAAAATTTTTCAAATTTTGTAGAAGAATCTATTCTTGTTGCTCACAATGCAGTATTTGACTTACGTATGTTAGCTATTCATTTGGAAAGAGAGAAACTTCCTTTATTACCTAATCCTACTATTGATACCCATCAACTTCTGCGTAAATATTTTCCCAATTTAGGAAAATATAATTTACCCTATCTTATCAATTATTGGCAAAGTCCTTATCAAGGCTATCATCGTGCTTTGCCTGATGCTCGACATACAGCCTTTATTTTCTTTAGGATGTTAGAAAAACAAGGATTAACTCTTCGAAATTCTTTAGAAGAATTTTGGCATTGGGCTGGAGAACCTCTTTATGTAAAAAAATTTCTTCCTTCTTTTGACAAATGCGATTTAACAGATCCCAGAATAAGATTAATTTTTGATGCTATTAGCAAAGAAAAAGATTTAGAAATTATTTATACTAATGGTCGTCTTGCCTTTAAGTCACGGTTAGTTCGTCCTATTTTATGTTTTCGTTCAGGAAAACACCATTATATGGAAGCATTTTGCTATAATGACTTAGTGATAAAAACTTTCCGCGTAGATAGGATTTTAAAAATTTGGATTTCTAGATGATTGATTTTTAATGGCTTTTTATAGATAAAAATTGCCAATCCAAAGAACACTTCAGGGTTTGGTATTCACTTTCTTTAAATATCTCCCATAGTCAGCAAATACATCTATGGTAACCTGCTTTCTAATATATCCCTATGTGGGATAGCTATGGTAGAAAAGGGTTTCATGTTTTCATTTCCCCTTAATTAATTTTCTCAAAGTTTTTACCATTTTGCTTTTTTCTTTTAAATCTTCTATTAGTCTTTCAAATTTATCAATCCTTATGTTTATAATTTTATGTAATTTCTCTGCGTCATTTGGTAAGCCATATTTTTTAATATCAATTTTTGCTTCCTTTGTTGCCCTTAATATCCATTCTTCCAACCTCGGGCATAAAACAAAGAGATAATTATTATTAGAATTATCATACAATACCTTAATTCCATGTGCTGAGAAATTTTCTTCTACTTTCATTTTTTCTACATACTTGGGTTGAGAACTTATAGGGTCTTCATCCACTAATCCCTTGCTATTTTGATTCTTTTTTAATTTTTTACAAACATTACCCTTACCTCCTTCATGAATAATTTCTCTTTTTGAAATATTTGTAATAGATTTCACGAGAACAAAATCTGGATCACACTCAACGTAAATCATTTTTACAGAAATCTTCCAATATTGAAGAAAATATCTATTTCCATATCCATAATTTCTTTTATATCCTCTTCACTTAAATTTTTAACCTTTGTTTGATAATCTTCAAAATAGGTGATGAAAATTCTTACATCATCCTTTGGCGCCTTTTCTAAAATAGAAAGTAATAGATAAGGATTATGGGTTGAAATAAAATATTGATTGCTCTTATCTAAGGCGATTCTTTCAGCAAGAAATTTTGTATAGTAAGGAAACGCATGAGCTTCTGGTTCTTCAAACACAATTATTGAGTTTTTATTTGTTTCAATGGCAAGCAAATGAAAGACAACTCTTTGTAAAGTATCAGAAACTAATGAATATGGGTAAGATATTATTATATCTTCAATTTCTTTTTGTACTTCTATTTTATTTTCTTGTGGTTTAAGTACAATTCTCAAGCCATATTCTTCAAATATATCTTTTACAAATTTTCTTAGTTCTTTACGTGCTATAAGAAGAGCTAAAAGATTATCACCAGATGGAGGAAGTAGAAAATCAAATTCCCTTCTTAGGAACCTTTCCTTTATAGCAAATCTATAAAATTTAAAATGTAATTTTTTAAAATTAGTAGTATAATGTAAAATGTTTATTTTTTTACCTTCGTAATCACATTCTAAAGAGGAAAAAGGAGTCTTACAGTAAAATATTTCTCTATCAAAAACAAAATTGATTTGTAAAATTTCGTTATCTGGTTTTATTTTTATATTTCTCTCTAAGTCTTCATCATAAAATAGATTGCTCATGTTTTCAAATCTAACAAAATCTTTAAGTTCAGTATAATTTACATACTGTCCAAAGGATAAAATCCCTAATGTTTCTAAAATATTAGACTTTCCAGTATTTGGTTTCCCTATGAAGATATTTATCTTTTTACATTCTAATTTTAAGTGCTTTATTGATTTAAAATTATCAATCTCCAGAATTTTTATCATTTAAGCAACCTCATATTTTAGTTTTTAATCCTTTGTTTAATTTCATTCATTATCCTTTCTTTTCTAGAAAGAAAACCATCCAAAAGCTTTTTCTCTTTGCTCTCAAGGGGAAGGGTTTCAGAAATAGCTTGGGCTACACGATAGAATGTATCCTTATAACCAAAACCAGAATCTTTTAAAATTTGCTTCATCTCCTTTCTTTTACCTTTGCTTTTTCCCAATTACCTACTCTCACTGGGTTAGCTACTATCTCTTTCCATGGAATATCAGGATATAAATAAAGTCCTATATCTCTTTTGCTCATAGATAAATCGTTTCTTTAAAAATCTGCTCTTTAATTTCTTTTCTTACAGTATCATAAGGAACAACATCAACCCTTTTAATTCCAAGTTTTTCTTCAAGGAAAATAGCAAGGCCTACAAATTCAAAAAGTGTTGCACCCTTATAAAATTTCACAAACACATCAAGGTCACTTTTTTCCTTTTGTTCGCCTCTTACATAAGAACCAAAAATTCCAATGATTTCTGCCTTGTATCTTTCTTTTATTTCATCCTGAAGATTTATTAAAATTTCCTTTATTTCCTCAAGTGTTTTCATTTCTCACCAATTTCAAATTTAACTTTTTCATTATTAACAAATGGTCTTAAGGCAATCTTTTTATTCCATTCTTCTGCATAACTTGAAGAGGCTAAAGTCTTCTTGCCCACCAGATATACACTCAGTCTCCCCACCATTCAAGAATTTTTTTGAAGTTCTAAAGAGGTATATTTATCTTTATATTCTTTTAATCCTCCTGCCCAGTCTAATTTCAATTTCTTTCCAGTCTTTAAATCTGGGGGTAATTTTTTATTTTTTCCTCTATTGCTTCCATAAATTACCTCCTCGCATTTTATATCATGAGATTTTCAAAATTGTAAAGAAAATCTTGAATAAATTTGGAAGGACTTTAAGAGAAATAATCAATGATATGGTGCCGGGGCCCAGAATCGAACTGGGGACACACGGATTTTCAGTCCGTTGCTCTACCGACTGAGCTACCCCGGCTTAAATTTAGCTTATAAAAAGCCTATTTATTTGTCAAGGGTAATATGTTAAAAATCAAAAATATGAAAAAGGCGTTTTCATGTCAGATGTGTGGTGAGTGTTGTAAAGGTAGAGGTGGTATTTGGGTAACAATTGATGAAATTAAAGCTATAGCTGACTTTTTGAATATGGATGAAAAGACTTTTATTAAAAATTATTGTGAGATGAGATATGGACACTATTATATTAAAGAAAAAGAAGAAAATGGTGAAATGGTTTGTATTTTTTTAGTTGATAAAAGTTGTGCTATTCATTCTTGTAAACCTCTTCCTTGTCGTCTTTGGCCATATTGGCGAAGGATTTTAAGTAGTGAATTGGATTGGCGAATAGTAATGGAGTTTTGTCCAGGCATAAATAGGGAAGTAAGTTTTGCTGATTTTGTTAAAGAAGGAGAAGCCTATAGAAAGAAGATTTTACAAGGAAAAGAGGATGAAAGAAGGCATCTTTAAATGATTGCCCTTTTTTGGGATGGAAGTTATTTTTTTGGACTTTTTGCTTTTTGGCAGTTAAAAAAACTTAATATTCCTTTTTCTTTAGTTACTGCTAAAGAGGTTAAAACTGGTGAATTAAGAAAATACAGACTTTTATTAGTACCTGGCGGTTGGACAGGTCCTAAAAATGAAGCCCTTGGAGAAGAAGGGCGAGAGGAAATAAAAAGATTTGTTAGAGAAGGAGGAAATTATATAGGTATTTGTGGAGGGGCAGGTTTAGGTTTAAGTGAGTCAGATGGTTTATGTTTATTACCTGTTAAAAGAAAAAAATTTAGAGAATTAGCCAATTTTTTTGGAAAAATTAGGCTTAAACAAATTCCTCATCCTTTATGGAGAGGTATTTCTGCTAAAGCATGTTTTAATGTTTGGTGGCCTGGTCTTTTTGAGATAATTGAAAAGGATAATTTAAAAATTTTAGCATTTTATAATGATATTTCTTCTGATTTTTATGTTACTGACTTAAATATCAATGATATCAAAACATATAACAATTTGGGGAAATGGGAAAATTATTATCAAATAAAGATAGATCCAAAATGTCTTAAAGGTGAGCCAGCTATTTTAGAAGGAAAATATGGTGAAGGAAATGTTATATTGAGTTATCCTCATTTAGATACTCCAAATAATCATTGGGAAGCTTTGGCTTTTTTAAACCTTTATAATTTATTTTTTAAAAAACCTTTTTTTGTTAAATGTATTCCATTGCCAAATTATGGTCAGACACCAAAATATGCTTTAAAAATTATTAAAAAATTAAAAATTGCTATTAAAGACTTAATTTCTTTTGGTCAAAGACAGTTTCTTTGGTATTGGGTTACTCCTTGGATGCTCAGATGGAGAAAAGGAGTAAGAGGATTTCATTATCTTACTCTTTATCTTCTTATAAAAGAAATAGAAAGATTGATGAAAAAATTATCTTGTCCAATTCCATCTGATGAGATTATTTATTCTTTAGAAAAAACTTTAAAAATTTGTATCCCATTTTTAGAAAAGGCAAAATATTTGCTTTTAAAAGAACGTTATTTACTTGGAAAACAACCTTTAAATCTTATCTCTGTTGATGATGAAGAAATAGCCGATTTGAGAAAAGAACTTTTTGGACATACCCCTGCCTATGGAGGAGAATTAAAAAGAATTTTGCAATTGATTGATAATATTCTTGTTCCTTATTTAAAAGCAGAAATCATTTCCCAATACAAAACTGACTAAATATTATATCTAATATATCTTCAGGTGTTGTTTCACCAATGATTTCACCTAAAGCATCTAATGTTTCTTGCACATCTACACTTACAAAAACAGGTGGCAATCCCTTAATAATTGCATCTTTTACCCTTTTTCCTGCTTTTAAAGCCCTCTCTAAAGCTTGCTTATGCCTTAAAGTAGGAACAAATTCTGGCACGGCTGCTGTATCTCCAATTAATTGATGATAAATAGCTTCTTCAAGCTTTTCTATTCCCTTTCCATAAAGTGCAGAAATGGAAATAACAGGGAGATTAAATTCTTTTTTAATTTTTTCTTCATCTATTTTTGGAGGAAGGTCAGACTTATTAAGGACAAGAATTATTTTTTTTCCTTTAATTTCCTCATAAATTTCTCTATCATCTTCTTCTAAAGGGCAACTTCTATCTATTACCCAAAGGACAATATCTGATTCAATAATCTTTTCCTTTGCCCTTTTCACACCAATAGTTTCAACAACATCTACTGTTTTTCTTAGACCGGCAGTATCAGCAATCTTTACAGCAATTCCTTTAATATTTAAAATTTCTTCAATTACATCTCGAGTAGTACCAGGAATAGGTGTAACAATTGCTCTTTCTTCTTTTAAAAGACAATTTAAAAGAGAAGACTTCCCTACATTTGGTTTTCCAACAATAGCAAGTATTGCTCCTTCTCTTAATATTCGACTTTCACTATAACATTTAAGTAAATGTTCAATAGGTTTTAAAACTTCATTTTCAATCCGAGGTAACCAAACTTCAGATGGAACAATCTCTACATCCTCTTCTGGAAAATCAATAGCTACCTCTAAATGTGCTTTAAATTCTTTAAGACAATCCCTTATTTTTTTAATTTTCTCCCCTAAATAACCTTGAAGCTGGCGAGTAGCTATTTGTAACTCCTTTTCTGTACGAGCAGAAATTATATCTAATACTGCTTCTGCTTGAGTTAAATCTAAACGTCCATTTAAAAATGCCCTTTTTGTAAATTCACCTGGTTCTGCTAATCTAGCTCCTGCCTTTAAGGTTAATTCAAGTATTTTTTTTAAAATCAAAGGCCCACCATGTGCATGAATTTCAAGTACGTCTTCTCCAGTATAGCTATGTGGGGCTCGCATTAATACAATTAATACTTCATCTACCATTTGCTTTGTTTCAGGATGGATGATTTCTCCATAATAAAAATGGTGTGATTTAAATTCCTTAATAGGTCTTTTGGGGCGGAATAATTTTTTTAAAATTGTTTCTGCTAAAGGGCCACTAACACGTACTATACCTACTCCTCCTATTCCAGGAGGCGTAGCAATAGCAGAGATTGTATCTTTATTATTTTGAAACATAAATTTTTTGCATTATATCATTATTTAAATTTAAATCAAAATTTTTATTTTCTATTGCCTTTTATAAAATTTAGACTTATTCTTACTATAGAATGAAAGAAGAAAGAGAAATTATAGAAGAGGCTGTTAGTCCTTTAAAAGAAGCTGGAGCAAAGGCTCCTGAATTAAAAGGTATACCTACAGGAATAAAAGGTTTAGATGAATTATTTTTTACTACTAAAATGACAAAAAAAGGGGTAAAGAAAGTTCCATTAGGAGGCATTCCTCAATATGCAGTTATGAACCTAACAGGTATCTCTGATACAGGCAAAAGTTTAATAGTAGAACAGTTTGCTATAACTCAAGCTAAATTGGATATACCTACAGCCTTTATTACTGTAGAGACACCAGCTGCCTTTTTAGCAGCAGCTTTAAAAAATAGAGCACAAGCAATGAACATTGATTATAATACTATAGAAAATAACATTATTATTATTGATGCTGCTTCCTATCGTAGCTTAAGAGAAGAATTGCCTACTCTTTTAGATACTTTAGCTTATGCCATTAAACAATATCATATAAAAGCTACAGTTATAGATTCAGTAACAGGATTATTTGAAGCAAAGGAAATGATGGCTAGGTCTATTGTAAGGAGTCTATTTAATTTTATGAAAAAGTGGTATCAGACTGCCCTTTTTGTTTCACAAAAACGTTCAGGACATGAAGAACTTACAGCAGAAGCAGCAGGAGGTTATGCTGTCTCTCATATTGTTGATGGCGCAATGGTGCTTTCTAAAAAGATAATTAATAGTAGTTATGATGAGAGGCTTTATAAAAAGCCTATTGGTGAAATTGTTCGACTTTTTAGAATAGATGGCTGTCGCATGTGTGGGCATGATACAGATACTCATATAATGGAAATAACAGAAACAGGTTTAGTAAAAATTGGTCCTAGTTTAAAAGCATTAAGGGGGTAATTATGCCTGTCATTACTCCACAAGAAATTAAGACTCAGGATATAGATGCTTTAGCAGTAAGAGTATTTTTAAAATCTTTAGAGATGATTGGTGGCCCACGCAAACTTATACTTTATCGAAACCTTACTTGGATTCCAAGCCTTTTAGAGGCAGCTTATAGTGTTGTTTTATCCAATGAATATTTGAAAACAGAGAGTGAGATTGCTGAATTTTTAGGTTTAACTCGCCAGACTGTAAGAAATATTTTGAGGGCAGATCCAGAATTGGTTATGAAAAAACTTGAAGGAGAATTAAAAGAAAAGGATCTTAAGGCACATACTGCTGGAGGATTGGCAAAGTTAGCTTATCAAGAGATTAAGGAAGGTAGAGATCATTTAACTATTTTTGCTGATTTAGTAATCCAAAGCTCAGAGGCATTAGGTATTACTTGGCCTATAGAGGTATTGAGACGTCTTAAAGGGATTGACTTTCCTGTAACAAAGGATGTACTTTTGAAAAAACTTGAAGGAATAAAAATTCAAGACAAATCAATGGAAGAACTTCTTGAAAAATTAAATTATCCTATAAAAAGCCCAGCTCATTTACTTAAAGAAATAAGAATAAATTTAGAAAATGCCTAAAAAAATTGTTCTTATTCCTTTTAATAGTATTTCTTTAGAAATTTTAATTTTTTTAAAAAATAATTTAGAAAAAATTTTTAATCTACCTGTAGAAGAAAAAAATCCTATTTCAATACCTAAAGCCTATGACTCTCATCGTAAACAATATCTTTCTTCACCTTTTATTCAGGTTTTATTAAAAGAAAAAAAGGATAATGAATTTATTTTGGGAATTGTAGAAGCAGATTTGTATGCTCCAGGTCTTAACTTTATCTTTGGTGAAGCAGCTATTTTAGCAGGAGTAGCAGTGATTGCTTTAGCAAGATTGCACACTTCTTTTTATGGTCTTCCAGAGGATAAAAATATTTTTAAAGAACGCGTATTAAAAGAAGCTGTCCATGAATTAGGACATCTTTTTGGTCTCCCTCATTGTTCAAATCCTTATTGTGTGATGCATTTCTCTAATAGTATAATTGATACTGATAAAAAATCTGCTTATTTTTGTAATTCTTGCTATAAAAAGATAAAAGATGAAACAAAAAAATTATGAACGTACCCTGGAAAGAATTGCTAAATTAATGAAATATATTCTTGCCCATCGGCCAGATGAATTTGGTTTAATATTAGATGAACAAGGTTTTGTTTTTTTAAAAGATTTAATTCAGGCTATAAATGAAGAAAAAGATTGGTCATTTGTTCGTATCTCTCATATTATGGATATTGTTAATTTCTTTGAAAGGAAAGAATTTGAGATAAAAGATAATAAAATTAGAGCCATTAATCCACAATATGCACTTTTCCCTGAAAATAATCCACCAAAAATTCTTTATGCAGCAATACGTCGTAAGACATATCCACATATTTTAGAACATGGTTTTATTCCAACAAAATATCCTTTTTTTCCTCTTTCTGTAAATAAAGAGCTTGCTATGCGTGTTGGAAAACGTAGAGATCAAAAGCCTGTTCTTGTTGAAGTTCGAGCAAATAAAGCAGCAAAAGAAGGTATAATATTTTATTGCCTTAATGAGTTCCTTTATTTAGTTAAGGAATTGCCATCAAAATATATTATTGGGCCACCTCTTGAAAAGGTTTCAATAAAAGCTAAAAAAACAATGCCTTCAATACCTATATCTACTCAACCTTTAATTCTTACACCCGAAATGTTTCAATTAGAAAAAATTAAGCGGGCTAAACAATATGCTAGAAAAAAAGCAAGAAGAAAAAAATGATTTTCTTGTTTGCTGTATATGTGGAGGAAGGGCAGAGATTAAAGGTCGCTGAGCTAATGCTAAAGTGGTCTGCCGTGATTGCGGACTTGAACAATCAATAAAGGACTATAAGGAACAAATTGAAGCTATGAAAGAGAGATGGATATGTGAGATTGATTGTCTTGACAGCTTAAAAAAATGAAAGCATAATAGCCAGTTGTGGCAAAAACAAAAGTAAAAATTAAAGATATTTTTTTTAGTCCTACAAAGGGTGAAGTACATCTTGAGGAGATTGCTGAGCTTATTGTCCAAACAGTTATTAATTCAGATGGAGGATGTCGTCTTATAGTAGGTACTGATTCTAAGAAGCATACAGATTATCTCACCTATGTTACAGTTATTATTCTTTATCGTATAGGAAAAGGAGGGGTATATTTTTATCAAAGACAAAGAAGTGAAGTTGGCCGTTATAGCCTTCAAGCAGCTATATATCATGAGACTGCTTTAAGTTTAGCTGTTGCTGCTCGTTTGGATGATCTCTTAAAAAAACATGGTTTAACTGATTTAGAAATAGAAATACACTCTGATGTAGGCAATCATGGAAAGACAAAGGAATTGATTCAAGAAGTAGTATCTTGGATAAATGCCTCTGGTTATACTGCTCAAATTAAGCCAGAGAGTTTTGGTGCTAGTACAGTAGCTGACAAATATACAGATTAATATTTTACTTCTTTTAAAAAAAGTCCTTTAGCCGGTGCATTAATCCCAGCCATACGACGATCACGAGCATCAAGAATGGTTTTTATTTCTTTCCAATGTCTTTTTCTAAGTCCAATTTCAATAAGTACCCCTACAATATTTCTCACCATATGTTTAAGAAAACCATTTGCCTCAACTTCAATTATAATTAAAGGAGAAAATTCTTTTATTTCTAAACGAAAGATTTCACGTACTGTTGACTTTACATCACTTCCTGCTCCCATGAAAGAAGCAAAATCATGTTGTCCTATCAAACAATTGCCTGCTTTTTTCATGGACTCTATGTCTAGATTATGAAGTATTTGCCAGCTATATCTTTCTAAGAAAGGTGAACGTTGTGTTGTATTCAATATAAGATAAATATAAGTCTTTTTTTTGGCTGAAAATTGAGCATCAAATTCACTTATTACATCATCTACATAAATAACTGCTATATCCTTTGGTAAAAGGCTATTTAAACCTCGCCATATTTTTTCTGTTGATAAAGAGGAAGTAGTACGAAAATTTATGACTTGCATTAATGCATGAACACCAGCATCAGTACGGCTAGCTGCCTTTATACGTATAGATTCATTGAGAATACGAGAGAGACAATCTTCTACAATAGCTTGAATAGTAGTTCCTTTAGGTTGTTTTTGCCAACCATGATAAGCAGAACCTCTATATTGAAGAATACACCGAATATTCCTTGTAGGAATTTGTTGTGTATTTACAGTATATTGGTCAGGAAAAGGAAGCTTAGGAAAAAGCCAAGAAAGAATATTAAACATGATTTACTTTTGGCAATGTTTCAATGGCTTGTTTGCCCCAATAAATAAAGACATTTATACCTTCAATGTCTGGTTTTTTATGCCCAAAGGCTACTTGACTTAAATGTATAAGGGTATTTATTTCTCCAATAAGAAAAGAGCCAGTAATAAGTTTTATCTCTCGCCAATCAGGGCTTATGACTACTAAATCACGATAACCTCTTTTTTCTGGAATACCATAAATGTTATAAGGAGGCAGCTGCAATTGTTTTACAACCTCTTCATAACCAAGTATTTCAAATATTATTTCTATCATTTCCTGTATTTCTTCTGGTTTATCTCGCCAATAAGTAGATATGCTTTCCTCAAAAATTTCCCTTATTTCATCTTCATTCATAGAAAGATCAAGCTGTGATAAGGCTGTTTTATAAATATATGAGATTGTTTCATCTCCTCGTAAAAAAAGAATATCTTTATGTGAAAGAATGCGCTTTACTTTAAAAGGGTTAATCATCTCTTTTAAAGTTGGATTTCTTCGCATAGCTACATCTTCAATGGTAGTTGAGCGATATAAAGGTAATTCTGCATCTAAAACTAAAATATTTTCGCCATCAGTGTAAATTTCTAAATCTCTTGTTTCATATTTTTTATAAGAAGCCATGTTTAAAAGCTTTCTTAATAACTCAAAACGTAAATGCTGATTTAAATCTTTTTCTGAAAGTTGGTTAAAAAGACGGTCTAAAACAATTTTGGCTTTGATTTTCTCTTTTAAGCTCATCAATTTTATTGTATCTTATTCTTAAATTAAAGGCAAATTTAATGTTTTTCTTAATACTTCAAAAATAGCGTTGCTTTTTTTAGGTGTGAATTGAAATGAAAGATAAAAAATATTTTTTTCTTTAGTTAGGGCAAGGTGATGAAATGAATCTAATTGAATTAAGTTAAAAAAATTTTTTAATTTTGGAAATGTTTTTTCATAAAATATAAAAAAAGTTTTGTTTTTAAAAGTGATTTTCTTTTTTTTCAATTTTTCTTCATTATAAATCTTAGGCATAAACCATTTTTTTCGCACAATATGGATCTCTTCTGGGATAGAATAAGGTAAATAAAACAGGATTTGTAATTTGTCTTTTCTCCCAAAAAGAAGAATAAAAGGAAGATAAAGCAGGCTTTGTCTTGGAATCAAACGCAAAATTATTTTTATCTTTTTAAAAGGAGGTGCAATATAATCAGCTCTAAATCCAATTACTCCACCTAACCAAGTATATTGTTTATCTTTAGGTTTTAAAATATTCTCTAAATTTTGTGACCAAAAACGGCAAAGAAAAAGATTTTTTCTTTGACCCCAGTGATAAACAGCAATTATACATAAAGTGAAAATAATGAGAAAAATAAAATTAAATATCATCCCATGTTAAATTTAAAATATCTTTAAGATTTTTTAAAAAGGATACTTCTTTTTTAGGTAAATTTTTAAAAAAATTAATTTCTTTTTTTTCTGTAAGTCCAGCTTTGTTCAAAATAACTAAGTTAACAAAAATATTAAATCTATTTAATGTATTCATGATTCTTTTCCCTTCTTTTAAAGAAAGCTCATCTGGATTTATGACCAAAATAAAATAAGATTTTTCTTTATCAGTAAGAAGCTGTATTAAAAAAGAGATCACTTTTTTTTGAAAATTTAATTCATGTAAAACTTTATCTTCTTCTGGTAAAATAGTTGTTTGTTTACCTAAAAAATCTTTTCCTTTTACATGTGCAATTATTTTTCGCCTTTCTAAAATTCTCTCTCGCCATTTTGAAAGTTTTTCTAACCACAATTTTGAAATAAAAGGTAAGCTAAAAATTTTTAACATCAAACCAGTAGGTGGAGTATCAATAATGATATAATCTTTTTCTTGATGCTTTTTAATAATATCTTTTAAAGCAAATAAAGTAGCTGTTTCTTCCATGCCAGGTGTATCTTTAATTAAATCAAATATTTTCTCTAAGTTTATTATCTGAAGGTAAGCATAAAGATGACGCATCTTTTCCTCTATTTCAAATAAAATCCTTTTCAAATAAGCATCAATATCTACTTCTTCTATCCAAAAATAAGGCTTTACTTCTTTTTCTCCTTTAAATGAAGGTAAATTTAAAATATCATAAAGGTTATGTGCAGGATCAATAGAAGCTAAATAGACTTTTTCCCCTTTTTTCCAAAGATAATGAGCAAGGCTTATAGATAAAGTAGATTTACCTACACCACCCTTTCCTAAAAAGAAATAAATTCTTTTCATAATTCTATCATTTCTGCCCACATAGCTAATTTGTCATCTAAATAAATAGATTTAGAAAGCATAATTTTTATTTCTCTTTCTAAATAAGGTAATAAACGTAGGGTTAAAAGAGAGGGTGGCGCAGGTAATCCAATAAGGCTTCCACAGATTAATAAAGCAAAACCATTTTCCATTTCCTCTAATTCTTGCAAAATTTTTTCTATGCTTTTATCTTTAAAACCATCAGCAAAATATGAGCACTTTTTTTTAAATGTTTTCCATAACTTCATTTTTTAAAAAAATCATAAATTAATAAAAAGTTTAAACTAAGCATTATAACGACAATAATGCCTATAACATATGCTTGCAATGTATTTTTTATCATAAAAGCAGGCACAGCTACAAAAAGATACCAAAACATAGCTAAAGTAACAGTTAGCCAAAGAAAAAGAGCAGGTATAAGACAAATTAATCCAGGTCTTTTTTGTACCCGAATAACCCAGGCTGAAACTGTTACTAAAGCAATAGAGGCAAGCATCTGATTAGCTCCACCAAAAGCAGGCCAAATAATTGACCAAGCACCTGTCAAAGCCAATCCGATTCCAATAATAGCTGGGATTAAAGAAGCAATCCAACGATTGGTTATAAATTTAAAAACAGAAGGTAAAATGTCTTTTAAAGGTTCACAAATTTCTGTTAAAGTATAACGTGCTAGACGATTAGTAGTATCTAAAGTTGTCATAGCAAAGCTTGCTACCCACATAGCTGCTAATATAGTAACAAATTCTTTTGGTAATCCTAAAATAGTATGTACAGCTAATCCATATGCTTTAGAAAAAAGCCCAACTGGCCCACCAGCACTATTTATTGCTTTGCTATAATGTTGGGCAAATGTTAGGGCATCAGTTTTAAGAGTAGTTGCAAGATCAGGAGCTAAAACATTAAGACCATAAGCACTGACAACTGCAATAACTAAAGTAGAAAGAAAACCCTCAGTTAGCATAGAGCCATAGCCAATAAAAAGTCCTTCTATTTCTTTAGAAAGTTGTTTAGAGGTAGTGCCAGAGGCTACTAGGGCGTGGAATCCAGATAATGACCCACAGGCAATAATTAAAGGAACTACTGGCCAAAATGGTGTAGGTTTATGAGCAATTAAAGGGGCATTAAAGCTTGTAAAAGCAAATAATGTGATTTTTTTAAAAGAAAACAATATAGCAAAACTACCTAAAATTAATCCTGCTACTAATAACCAGGCATTCAGATAATCCCTTGGTTGTAAAAGCACATGTACAGGTAAAGAGGCAGCTAAGATAATATAAAAGAAAAAAATAAACATCCAAGTTTTATAACTTGCATTGATAGGAAAATACATGCCTAAAACAATAGCTCCAATTAACATGATAATGCCAATTAAAGTGGCTAATAAAAAGGAAATTCTAAGACGATAAAGTAAAAGACCAAGAATTAATGCAGCAACAATTTGTAAAAAATAGGAAGGAGGTACTTGAGGCTTAGCTACAAATATTTTTCCTAATACTGCTCCAAAGGCTGCTACTACTAAAATTAAAACAAACAAAATAAACCAAGCAAATAAATAACCTGTGCGTTTTTTAATAACTTTACTTGCAATCCACTGTATAGAATGACCATCATAACGTACAGAGCTCATTAAAGAAAGATAGTCATGAACTGCTCCAATAAAGATATTACCAAGCCAAACCCAAAGTAATGCTGGTAACCAACCCCAGGCTAAAGCAATGACTGGGCCAACAATAGGTGCTGCCCCAGCAATAGAGGCAAAATGGTGTCCAAAAAGAACATATTTGTTTGCTGGTACAAAGTCTACATCATCACGTAATCGTACAGCTGGTGTTGGGTTTTCACTAGGTTGCACTATCTTTTTTTGTAAATAAAGACCATAAAATCTGTAGCAAAAAAGATAAATTATTATACTACCTATTATGATCAGTGAAACAATCATTTTGTATTTGCTTAAAATGGACAATCAAAAAAGTCAAGCAATTTGTCTTTGACTTTTTTCTTTTTTAGATATAATTATTAAAAACTGTTTGGAAGGGATAAAAATGAAGAAATTTATAATATGTTTTCTTATTGCTTTAATTTCTTTAAATATATCCTGTCTTTATGCAGCTAAAAAAGAAAAGTCTAAAAAACAAGTATATTATATTGCTGAAAAGGATTTACCAAGACGTATTGCTATTTTTCCTCCTTTTTTTGTTAAAAAAATTTCTTCTCAATCCTATGTAAGTCAACTTATTAGGGGAGTTATTCAAAATTATTTAGTAGGTAAAGGTTTTGTTTCATTACCCTTTGCATCTGTAGATGCAAAGTTAGGTAAAGAGATTTCTTTTAAAAAATTTTCTTTAAAAGAAGCTTTTAAAAAATTACCAGAAGCTGATGGAATTGTTACAATCAATGTTTATAAACTTTCACGCGTAAATATTGCCTTTATTGAATACTACAAAGTAGATGCAGAATTATGTTTATATAGTAGAAATAAAAATAAAAAATTAGGATGTTGGCGTGAGACAGCTACACGCAAAAAGGTTGCTTTAGCAGCAGACCCATTAGGGGCTATTGCCACAGTGGTTTCATCAGCTATAACAAGTGCGGGTGATATTCATATCAAAAATGTTATTTTTGAGTGGGCTTTTAAAGTAAGTAGTCTGATTCCTGGTTTTTCAGAAGCTATGAAAAGACCAAAAATATTAAGAGTAGTAACAAATATTACATCTGAGCCTTTTAAATTAGGTGATAAAATTTTAGTAGGCATTGAAGGAGATGCAGGTTTAAATGCCAGTTTTGATTTAGGTGAATTTAAAAAAGGTATAAATATGTCTGAAATAGAGCCTGGTATTTATAAAGGTGTATATGTTGTGCAAGAAGGAGATAATCTTAAAAATGGCATCTTAGTAGTTCATCTCACACGACCAGATGGACAACGCAGGGATTGGATAGAGACCTCTCCTTTTATTACTATTGATGGTTGTCCACCTAAAATACCACGAAATCTAACAGCAGAAATTAGACAAAAATCGATAAAACTTAACTGGCATACAGATGATGCTGAAACTATAGCATTTCTCATATTAAGGAGCAACAACCCATTAACAGATTACAAAGAAATTGCCAGAGTGAAAGAATTTACTTATGAAGATAAAGATATAGAGCCTGGTAAAAATTATTTCTATAGAGTAATTGCACTTGATGATGTAGGCAATCAATCTAAACCTCTTCAATATGGACCAATTAGTTTACCTGTACTTACAGAACAAACATTACCCCAAACACTTTCTGGTACGTATCTTTCTGGCAAATACTTGCTTGAAAAAACAGCAACAGTACCTTTGGGAGTAAATGCAAAAATTGGTCCAGATGTGATTATTACTTGTTCTAAAGAAGCAAGTATTATAGTTGAAGGAGAATTACTTTTAAAGGAAACAATCTTTAAACCACAAACAGATAACTGGATAGGCATTGAAGTTGCTCCAACAGGTAAACTTATTGTTGAAGATTCTACAATAAATGGGGCAAAAAAAGCGCTTTTAATAAAAGGAAAGGCATCTTGTACAAATTTGACGATAGAAAAAGGAAATATAGGTCTAATAGTAGATTCAAATCATAAAGTGGAGGTTAAAAAAAGCTCCTTTATTAATTTACATCCTGCTATTTCTATACAAGAAGGAGAGGTAGAGATTACAGAATGTAAATTTAAAGAAAATGAAGTGGCAATAGAGATTCTTTCAGGTCAACCTCATATTTCAAAAAATAATTTTTGGCAGAATAAGGTTAATATAAAAAGTAACATTCCTTTAACTTTGAAGGCAAATTATTTTGGTACAAAAGAACCAGGCAATTTCCTACTAATAGGCAAAATAGAAGTAAAAAGTTTTCTTAATGCACCCTATCCCCAAGGAGAAGAAAAAGAATTAGATCCTAAAAAATTAGAGAAATTAGCAGAATCTTTAAGGGAAAAAGGTATAAATGCTTTAAATAAAGGAAATTATGGTCAGGCATATGAATTATTGGAAAAATCATTAAAGACATGGCCACAAAAGGATACATATATTTATCTTATCTACACTCTTTCTGCCCTTGGTGAAGATGTAAAATTAAAACAAATTATAGAAGAGGCATTAAATAAATATCCATATGAAACTAAGATATATCAAATTTCAGTAAGATATTATTTACAAACAAATCAAAAGGAAGAAGCAAAAAGACTTTTAAAAAAAGGATTGAAATTAAATCCAAATAATCCTTCACTAGAAGCAATGCTACCTTTAGTACAAGGAAAGGAAGAATGATATTTTTTAAAACTTTAATAACAATTTTAATATGTATATTTTGCATTTGTTGTGTTTCTACATCCACTAAACCTCCGCCTAAAGAAATTTCTGTTGTACCTTTAAACATTGCGCCTGTCCGTGTTGCTATACCTTTTAAGACAATAAGTCCTTCTTATCAATTTTCTTATCTTTCTTATTATTTACCAGATATATTAAAGGGACAATTAGGTGCTTTGGGTATTCCAGTTGTAGCAAGAGAGCAGGAACTTTCTCATATTTTAAAAGAACAGGTGTTTACAATAGAGATGGGTAAAGAGGAAACAGAGATAGTTTCTTTTGCAGGTGCAAAATTTATTGTCATAGGTAGTTGGGAAAAAATTGAAAATATACTTTATTTGCAGGTTGAGATCTATGATACAGAATCTGGGGTAAGCAAAGGTATTAAACGTGTATCTGGCAAAATAGAAGATTTGTATTTTTTAGTTAAAGAAGCTGCTATAAGTGTAGCAGAACTTTTGGGTATAAAACTTAGTACAGAGGCTAAAATAAATTTTTGGGCTGAATTCCCAGAATGTAGAAAAAATAGATTAGAAAAGGTAAAAAAGTGTTTTAAAAAGAAAGCAAAGATAAGTAAAAAAGATTTGGATAAATTTTCTTATAAAATGCCTATTCAGGTAAAAGTGACGCTTTCCAATTACCATCCTTATCCTGGAGATAAATTGGAAATAGATATAGAAACAAATAGACCATGTTTTCCATATATTTTTACTGTATTTTGTAAGGATAAAGTAGGCAGGATATTCCCTGATAACATTACTCCTCTTACATCACCAGTGCGATATTTTCACTATCCTAGCGCAGAAGCTAAAAAAGCAGGTTATATTTTTCAAGTGATACCAGATCCTAATTGTCCTGAAAAGTATCGTTTTAAAGAGAAAATTTTAGTAATCTGTTTGGAGAAAAAGGATCTTCAGCTAGAACAACTTACAGAAGCATTTATTTTTAAAAATTTAAATGATTTTAATCAAGCTAATTCTCTCTCTCTTTTAATTGATTATTTGTCTCATTTGCCTAAAGAAAGTTGGGGTTGGGCAGAAGCAGTTTATAGTTATTCGAATTAAAAAATAATGTTATATTTTGATTTATTTTCTATAAAAGCTTTTCTTACAATTGTTGAATTAGGTAGTTTTTCCAAAGCTGCAGAGAGACTTTTTGTAACTCAGCCAGCTATAAGTGCACGGATAAAAGCATTAGAACAACTTTTAGGAGTAAAGCTTATCAAGAGATCACATGATGGTATAACTTTAACTGAAGCAGGTCGTAAACTTTATTCTTATGCAAAAAAGCTAGAAATAATTAGTGAACAATTAATTAAAGAACTCTCTCATTATCAAATGAATAAAAAGACTATCTTGATAGGTTCTACCGTAATACCAGGAAAGTACTGGTTGCCTAAGATTATATGTACTTTTAGCAAAAAGTACCCTGAGGTTAGTATGAAATTAAAAATTTGTTCAAATAATGAAATTATTAAGCAAGTTCTAAAAAGAAAAATTGATTTAGGAATAACAAGTGTCATACCCTATAGCCATAAAATCCTTTATAAAAAAATTGCTTGTTGTGAGCTTACCTTAATAGCCCCTTCAAATTATCCTAAAAAAGAGATAAGCCTTTCAGAATTAACTAGAGAATTTCTTGTCATGCGCGAAGATGATTCAGGAGTTACTGTTTGTTTTAGAAATTTTTGTAAGAGGCATGGTTTAGATTTAAATAGATTAAAAATTTCTATGATCTTAGATTGTAATGAATCTATCAAATTTGCTGTTAAAGAAGGAAAAGGTATTGGAATTGTACCTAAATGCACAGTTTTGTTAGATGTTAAGGAGGATAGCCTTAAAATGATTAAATTGAAAGAAGGAATCTTAAAGTACGATAGATATTTAATTTATCTCCCGGATAAATTGACTTTTCCGTCTATAAAAAATTTCTGCAAATTCCTCGAACAAAATACACCTCAAGTTATAAAAAATTTTTATAATTGTTAGTCTATATTGTTTTTCTAAATTATTCACAATTTACATAATATTTTTTGATTTGACTTTTTCTTACATAATTATTTTTAATTTGATTTTTTTGTACTTTAGCGCTAGTTAGATAAAAAATTTTATAATTTCACTTTGAGGGTGAAATATGATGAAAAAAAGATGGGTATGGGCAGTAATAGGGGTAAGTTTATTTATTGGGATGTTTGCCTGTAGGAGCTTTTTCTCTCCGATTGTTTGTACACTACCTACCATTGAAGGGGCAAGTTATGTAGGGGCTAAAGTGTGTGCTGATTGTCATGAGGATATCTATAATGAGTTTAAAACAAGCATTCATGGTCGTCTTGCTTCTTTTGAGGCAGTGGGAGTTCAAAAAGGTTGTGAATCCTGCCATGGGCCTGGAAGTCTTCATGCAGAGGAAGGTGATTCTGAAAAGATTTTAAGCTTTTCAAAATTAAATTTTGCTCAAAAATCAGAGATATGTCTTCAGTGTCATGAAAAACCCTATTGGAGAAGCAGTGAGCATGTTTTAAATGGGAATGCCTGCACAGATTGTCATAAACTTCATACTACTAAAGAAAAACTGCTTACAAAACCAGAACCAAAGCTCTGTTATGACTGTCATAAGGACATAAGGATGAAAACTGTTTATCCTTCACATCATCCTATCTGGGAATCAGAAAGGACAGGAAGAAAAAGAATGACTTGTAATGACTGTCATGATGTTCATGGTTCTCCTATTAAGTGTTTAAAGACCGAAGAAAGAATAAATGACCTCTGCTTCAAGTGTCATGCAAAATATCAAGGGCCTTTTATTTATGAGCATCCACCTGTAGTTGAAGATTGCTGTATCTGTCATGAACCTCATGGAACAATAGCAAACAATCTTTTAAGACAAAATGAGCCTTTTATTTGTTTACAATGTCATGAGTTTCATTTTCATGCTGGAAAAGAAAGCGGAGTAGGAGAGTTAAGTAAGTCGACACACAAAAATATTTTAATAGAGAATGCTAATGAGACACCTGTTTATCATGGGGCATTTCCTGCTAATGGCTATAAGATGGCATTTACAACAAAGTGTACTCAATGTCACTCACAAATTCATGGCTCTGATTTCCCATCACAATCTGTGCCTGGAAGAGGAAAGGCATTAACAAGATAAAGGAGGTTTAATTATGATGAAAAAGATAGGCATTATTTTAATGAGTTTTCTTTGTGTAGTATTTCTATCCAATAGTTGGGCTGATAAAGATATTAATATTGAAGTTAAAACAGGAATTCATGGAGTAGGTGTTCATGAATCAAAGGTAAAAGTTGGAGAATATGATGTGTTAAATACAGGAGTACAACCTGATATTAGTTTCTTTCTTAATGGTAAAATAAACGATTTGTATTTTTCAGGGAGTGGAACTTATTATGAAGAAGAAGATCAGCAATACTCTGCTAGTGTGGATATAAAAAGATATCTTACTCAAGAGTTTACTTATTATCGTTTTAAACATTGGCTTGACCATGATCCATTAACAAACCTTTATGCAGCTGCAACTACAGGTACAAATGTAATTCCTCCTTTGGTAACATATACTGATCTTGAATCTGGTAGAGACTATAGTATTGTTCGCTCTGAAAGAGAAAGTAAAACTACACTTAGAATTCCATTAGAATTGCCTTTTGAGTTAAAAACATTCTTCAATTATAGAACAGAAGCAAGATGGGGTGAAAGGCAAGCACTTACTATGAGTAAATGTTCTGCCTGTCACGTAGTAAGTAGATCAAAACGGATAGACGAATATACTGAAGATTATAATCCTGGTTTTATTGCTACATATAGAAGCAAGAAAGCACGTGTAAGTTTCAGTTATGAATATCTAGACAGAGAATTTCGTGAGAATGCAATGGCTCCTGAAAATTATTATGATAGAGCAGTCCACCCTGGTGGGAAAGGATATATTTTTGATGACAGAGTTCAATACCAAAACACAAAATTGCCATATGCTCATTCTCCAAGATCAAGAAAATATTCACATATAGTGAAACTAGATAGTTATGTTCCTTCTTTAAATACAGGTATGTTTATAGGTAGTGTTTATTCAGAAACAGAAAATAAAGAAGAAGACCTTAAATTTAATTTAAAGACAATATTTACTAGATTATCAAGTGCTATGATACCTGGTCTTTCTTTTAATGTCCATTTCAGATATTTAGATTTAGCTAATCAAAGTATTTTTGTAGATACAAACGAACCTGTATCTAGTGCTGGAACTAATGCTGGTCATACTTGGGCAGACCCTTCTCATGGTGGAACTTATAATGCAATAGATCCTGATTTTACAAGAAATTCAGCCATGTCTAGAAGACAATATGAAGTAGGGCTTGATATGGTCTACCTGCTTATGAAAGGAATTACGTTAAGGGGAAGTTATGAATGGAGGGAAATCAAAAGAGACCATTATTATGTAACCTCTAATGATAAAGAAACAAAAGAACACAGGGCAAAATTAGCTATAAATGCAAGGTTTAAACCACCTGTAATTAAAAAACCTATAAGGGCAACACTAACATATAAATATAAAAGTATAGATGCACCTTTTGCTAATGTAGATGCGGCTTTTAATGGAGAAACAAGTATAACTGGTGCCACTAGCGCCGCATTTTATGGTACACAGTATTGGGAACTTCATGAAATGAGAAATCTTACACTAACAAATCTGCCAACATTAACGCACGAAATTAGGTTTGATACTACTGTGCCTGTTTATGATAGACTATCAGTCACTGCCTTTTATCGTTGGATAGAGGAAAAAAATAAAGCAGTTGAGTGGGCAAATAAAACTCATATGCCTTCTTTAAGCATTTGGTATGCCCCATTAGATAAATTAAGTTTTACAGTTTCTTACTTATACAAGTATGGAAAAACAAATAGTTTATTATGTGTGCCTGTCTATGATGGGTGAGCTGGCGGAACACATTCGAGCCTGTATGGCTCGAAAATAGCAAATGGAAGCTATTGGATGGAAGGTCATACTGGCATCTTTGCTATAAATTATTTGTTTTCAAAAAAACTTAATTTTAGTATATCTTCTGCTTATACAGATTCAAAGGCACATATGGAAAAGATTGAACTTGATGGGCCAACAGCTGCAACCCAGATTGATAATGGAACTAATGGGTTTAGCAGAGATTATAATTATGATTTTTCAGAAGTACAGCAATATTCTGACCTACATATAAGGGAATTAGATTTGGCATGCAGTGTCTCATATCAAATAAACAAACATTTTTCTTTAAATGTAGAATATAATTATCTATATTATGGAGATGCAAAGCCATATCTTTATGATGGCACAGGAAGGGCTCATATAGGTATTTTTACTCTTAGCTATTGGCAGTAATAATTAGAAAAATAAAAAATAAAAAATAAATTAAAGCCCCTAAAAGGGGCTTTATTTTTTTTTTAAAAAATGTGCCAATATGTCACAATTGTAGAGAATAGCATACATGTGAGATTTATAATATATTTTAAACTCTTTTCTTAGTGTAGAAAAATCCATTCAATAAAGATTAAAATTAGAAGAAAAATTCGTTAAATTATTTTGGCACAGATTTTGCTCATCAACAAAATAAAAAAGAAGGAGAAGATTATGTATAGCAATTTAGTTCAAAGTGTAAGAAAAAGAAAAAATCATGTGGTAGTTAGTTTTGGTTCTTATTTATTGACAGGTAACTGTGGTGACTCTACCATTTCTATTATTAATAAAATTACTTCTAAAGTGGAAGATGTTATATTTGTTGGAGATGATCTACGTGAGATTATTTTAGGACCTGATGGTCGATTTGCTTTTGTGGTTAATAATCATGGTAAAGTTGTTTTAATTATTGATACATTAAATTTTAAAACAATGAGGTAATTTGGATGAGAGTATTAGTAGTAGATGACAATGTAGAGATAAGGGAAATTTTAACAAAAATGCTTGCTTTTTTAGGCTATAAGACAAATGGTGCTAAAGATAGCTTTGAAGCAATAAGAATCTTAGAAAATGATCATTATGATGTTGTTATTACTGATGGAGAAATGCCCAAAATGACAGGTTTTGAATTGGCTCGATTTATAAAGAAAAAATATCCTCATATCTTTATTGTAGGTTTAAGTGGCTCACCAGAGTGTGAAAAGTTTAAGTTTGCGGGGGCTGATGTATATTTTAATAAACCAGTGGATTTACCTAAATTACATATGGCAATAAAAAATAAAAAGCTTAGGGTAACCACAAATACATAAATTCCAAACCTATTAAATTTTTGATCGAATAAATATTGCTTTTATAAGTAGGAGGACGATGATAGATAATAATCTTTGCTTCTAAAATGCCTGCTTTCTTTTTAACTAATTCAATTGCATCTTCTAAATAGCCTATTTTATCAATTAATTTTAAATTTAATGCCTGTTTTGCTGTATATATTCTTCCATCAGCTAATTTTTTTATTTGTCCTATTGTTAACATCTTTCTATTTTCTGCAATTGTTTTTATGAATCTTTCATGTAATTCATTTATTATTTCTTGCAATATTTTTCTTTCTTCTTCAGTACAAGGTCTAAATGGCGACCAAAGGTCTTTTTTCTTTCCAGATTTTATGCTTTCATCTTTAATGCCAATTTTTTTAAGCAATTCTTCTATATTAAACTTAAGTGCAATAACGCCAATTCCACCTGTTATAGAAGTTGGATGAGCCATAATGATGTCAGATGCAAGTGAAATATAATATGCTCCAGATGTTGCAATATCCATCATATATGCCACAACAGGAATATGTCTTTTTTGTTTAAATTTTTTAATCTCATGATAAATAATATCACTAGCAGTTACAGTACCACCTGGGCTGTTAATTCTAAGAACTATACCTTTAATTTTTTTATCAGAATTTGCTTTTTTTAATTCTTCTTTTATTCTAGAAACAATACTTTCTTCTTTTAAAAGGAAAAATTTATGTCTTTTTTTAGTTGAGATAATACCAGAAATATCTATAAGCAAAATTTTATTTTTCCCTTTTCCAGAAATAACTGTTTCTTTAAGAGGTCTAGTTTTCCCTATAAAATAAAATGCACAATTATTTAAAAAGAAAATTATGATAAATAATAGCAAAAATTTTCTCATTTTATGGACATTGAGCAAGTGAAATATTGAGATTTCCTCGAACAACAGGATGTTGATGCTGACTAGCAAATTTCAATGCATAACTATTAGTAAATTCCTCTAATTTTTTAGCTATTTCTTTTACTTCAAGCCATCCATTCTTATTTTCATCAAGCACTGGCCCATATTTAGCCATCATTTCATAAAGGGCATAAGTAAAAGTAGAAATACCTTTATCTTTAATATATGTGCTAATTTCATTTTCTTCAGAAGAAAGCAATATTGTTGTGTATTCAATTTTTGGGGTAATCTTTTTTATGCCAATAAATGGCTTACCAGCAGGAAGAATACTTTTTCCTTTTCCAGAAAAGCAAGCATCTATAATAACTACTTTTTCTCCTTTTACTTCTCCTAAAAGTTTTTCTACTTCAGCCAAAGCTAAAGCTGTTGTAGGAATATCTTCTGGGTCTGCCTCTATAGGCAATAGATATCCTTCTCCCTTACCTTCTTTTTCTGTATAGGTTGTGCCATGACCAGAAAAATAAAATATGACTTTAGGATTTTTATAATTGTTTGCCAAACGAGTGATTTTTTTAATATGAACAATGATTTCTGCTTTAGTAGGATTTTTAATCACATAAAGATTTTTCTTTTTTACACCCATTATTTTTGTAACCACTTCTTTCATCAACTCAATATCTTTTTCAGGATAAGGTAAATGAGCAATATTTTTATAATGAGAGACACCTACAATAAGGGCAATATAGTTATCATATTGAGGAAGTTGGGGAAGGGTTGAAATAGTAAGTTCAGTTTGTTTTTTCTCTTCAGATATTTTTTCAGATTCTTCCTTTTGTTTAAGGATTGTCTTAGGTAAAACAACCTTCTTTTTTACAAATTCAATCAGATTCAATCTTACTGGGGTTACCAAAATGCCTTTTGGATATAGCAGATATTCTACTCGGCACATAAAAAACAATTTTTTTCTTTTTGGCTTAGGAAATAGAAAAGAAAAATGATGTCTTTTGCCTAACTTTGTTTTAAAAGCTACTTTAGGTGGTGCTGGCAATAATGGTCGGTAATTGTTTCCGTATTTATCTATTAATCTTGGATATAAAATCCTTACTCCTTTAAGCATTTGATGTTTGGGGAAAAGAGTAAAATGAACACGAATACCAAGTTTTATAATTTCTATTGCTTCAATTTCTAAACGAAAATATTTATTTTCAAAAAAAGAATGTTGTGGAAAAGATTGAGCAAAAACATTTCCTGTTAATACAATAAGAATTAATAATAACTTTTTCATTCTGTTCCATCTCAATACATTAAACTAAAAAATTTGTCAATTCTATAATAATTGTTGACAAAAAAAAGGAATCAAAGTGTACACTTAAAGTACTTAATAAAGTCTTTTTGGAGATAATTATGGATTTTGTTACAGTAAAGGAATTAAGGCAAAAGACAAAAGCAATTTTGCAAAGGGTAAAAGAAGGAGAGCAGATTATAGTTACTCATCGTGGGAAACCTATAGCTATTGTTAGCCCTTTTAATGTTGAAAGTTTAAAAAATGAAAGCCTAAGGCCCTTTGAAGAGGCATGGAAAGATATATCTTCTACTTTAGAAAAGAAAGAACCTCAATTTTCAAATTGGCAAAAAGCAATAGACTATTCAAGAAAGAAAATATGATTTTTATTGATTCAGATGTCTTTTTAATTGACCTAAGATATAGGCGTGATCCAAAGTTTAATGATAACCAGATATTTTTGCAAAATATAAAGAATTTAGGTAATGGAGTGACTACAATTTTTAATCTTCTTGAAATCTGTGGGATTCTTTCTTTAATTTAAATGACCAACAACTTAAAGAATTTTTTTATTACTTCCCACTACATTATAATTTAAAAATTCTACCGACATTTAAAGTAACTGACAAATTGCCAGTTTTTACTATTAAGCAAATTATTCAAGTCATTTTTCGTAAAGTAGCTTTTGGGAAAATTTCTTTGCCTGCAATAACTCCATCAGAAATGCTGAAAAGGGGGGATTTAGTGAATGTTTAATTTAGCTCTAATGTATGGATATGTTTCTACAAAGAAGTTTATATCTCGCTGAGAAAGAACCATAGGATGAAATAGTAATAAATGCAACAAAAATATTCTATGGACACTGAGCAAGAGAAATATCAAGATAACCTCTAATTACTGGATGCTGATGTTTATTTGCAAAACGAATAGCATAATCATCTGTAAAATCTATTAATTTTTTAGCTATTTCTTTTACTTCAAGCCATCCATTCTTATTTTCATCAAGCACTGGCCCATATTTAGCCATCATTTCATAAAGGGCATAAGTAAAAGTAGAAATACCTTTATCTTTAATATATGTGCTAATTTCATTTTCTTCAGAAGAAAGCAATATTGTTGTGTATTCAATTTTTGGGGTAATCTTTTTTATGCCAATAAATGGCTTACCAGCAGGAAGAATACTTTTTCCTTTTCCAGAAAAGCAAGCATCTATAATAACTACTTTTTCTCCTTTTACTTCTCCTAAAAGTTTTTCTACTTCAGCCAAAGCTAAAGCTGTTGTAGGAATATCTTCTGGGTCTGCCTCTATAGGCAATAGATATCCTTCTCCCTTACCTTCTTTTTCTGTATAGGTTGTGCCATGACCAGAAAAATAAAATATGACTTTAGGATTTTTATAATTGTTTGCCAAACGAGTGATTTTTTTAATATGAACAATGATTTCTGCTTTAGTAGGATTTTTAATCACATAAAGATTTTTCTTTTTTACACCCATTATTTTTGTAACCACTTCTTTCATCAACTCAATATCTTTTTCAGGATAAGGTAAATGAGCAATGTTTTTATAATGAGAGACACCTACAATAAGGGCAATATAGTTATCATATTGAGGAAGTTGGGGAAGGGTTGAAATAGGTTTTCTTTCAATGGTTCTGTTTTGTTCCAGAAGTGAAGATCCATAACCAATAGCTAAAGATTCTTTTTTATGAACAGTGACTCTTTTAGTTTGACCAATCTGTCTTATTTTTGCAGAATGAAAAAGCGTATTTACAAATTCATTAGCGACTTGATAAGCTGCGTCCCAAACAGCTTTAGGTATAGTTTTTCCATCAAATGTACTTTGTGTTGTACTTGTCAAATTAGCCATTTCCACAATATTACCTCTTTGATCCCGAAATATAGCATTAGTTTCTAAATAAAATATCGCACTGTTTCCTGTGTATTCTAATCTTGCTACAGGAACATTGACTTCAATTTCACAAAATTGCCCAATTTGTTTTTCAGGTTTAACAAATGAATTATAAATAACATCTTGAAATACTTTTTCTAAAATTAATTTCAGTGAATATTGATAAATTGTTGAAGTAGGGAGAGGAACAAGTTCTTTTTGTCTGGCAGGCAAGCTATTAGGTGCCCGAATGTCTATCAAAACAGGGATAGGCAAAAATTTTTTTTCAATTTGCTCATTTACATAAGATGGTTGTGCACCCAACTTTAATGTTATCATTTTGGGTGCACAACCTAAAAGAATAAAAATAATTAAAAAAAATAATAAATTTTTCACATTATCTTCTAGCACCACCTTTTTGGATTTTAACAGCTGTACCATTTACCTTCGTTTGATATATGGTGACAAACCATAAGAAAAACATGCGCGATTCCATAGTTGTATTAATTAATGCATCACCTCCAGAAGATGTTAAAGCTCTTTCTACTGCCTTTTTGGCTGGAGAGAGTTCACCTACAGGAATACCTAAAATATTAACTCCCCATGCGCTCCCAGAAGCAGGGCCTATTTCTGTGTATGAGTCATTTGCCGTGATAGGATGGGTAGAGCCAGTTAAACCAGCAGGCATAGCCATACATCCTAGCAAACCAACAGTTGCTATCAATACCAATGCCACTAATTTTACTACTGTTTTTTCCATTATTTCACCTCCTTTTTATAAAAAATATAAAAAAATAAGAATTATATTCGGATTCTATGTTAGTTAAAATCAGGATAAATGTCAAGAAAAATATTTTTCCTAAATCCGTAATAACTTTAAAAGAAAACCTACAAATGTATTAAAATAAAGCAAATTTTTAAACAACAAACATTAAAAATGCTTTACTGACTTAAAATTTTACCACACCATTAAGCCCAAAGTGGCTTGAGGGAAAGAGCGAGCAGAGGTGGAATTTTATCCAAATATCAATCGCGGATTTTGAGTTATCAAAAGGTGTATAAAATAGAGTTTTAAACTGACTTTAAAATAAAAAAGGCCGGATTTCTCCGGCCTTTAAGTTTTATTTTCTATTTTGTTTCTTTATATTCTGCATCTATGACATCTTCACCCTCTTTTCCTTTAGCAGCACCAGGAGGTGGTGGAGCAGTAGGTCCGGTTTGTTGATATGCCTTAGAGCTTAAGTCATAAGCAGCCTGCTGTAAATCATTCATCAACTGTTTAATTTTATCAATAGGAGCATTCTCTTTTATAGCCTGTTTTAGTTCTTGGACAAGTTGTTCGCAACGACCTTTTTCTACAGTTGGCACCTTATCACCCAATTCACGCAATGTCTTTTCTACTTGATATACAAGATTATCAGCTTGATTTCTAATTTCTGCCTCTTCCTTGCGCCGTCTGTCTTGTTCAGCATACATTTCTGCCTCTTTTATCAATCTTTCCACTTCACTCCTATCAAGGGTTGAAGCTCCAGTAATAGTGATTTTTTGTTCTTTACCTGTATCTAAATCTTTTGCTGTTACATGTAAAATTCCATTGACATCAATATCAAAAGTAACTTCAATCCGAGGCACACCTCTTGGTGCAGGTCTAATACCTTCTAAACGGAATTGACCAAGGATGCGGTTATCTCTAGCCATAGGTCTTTCACCCTGACAGACAACAATGTCTACCGCACTCTGGTTATCTTCAGCAGTAGTAAAAATCTGGCTCCTTCTTACAGGAATAGTTGTATTCCTTTCAATAATTTTTGTCATCACACCACCAAGGGTTTCAACACCAAGAGAAAGTGGTGTGACATCTAACAATACTACCTCTTTTACTTCACCCTGAATGATACCTGCTTGAATAGCTGCTCCTAAAGCTACTGCTTCATCTGGATTAACACTTTTGTTTGGCTCTTTACCAAAGAAGTCTTTAATAAGTTGTTGTACTGCTGGAATACGAGTGCTACCACCTACTAATAAAATTTCATCAATATCTTGAGGTGAAAGTTTAGCATCTGCTAATGCTTGTTTCATTGGGCCAAGACATCTTTTAATCAAATCATCTACTAGTTGTTCGAATTTTGCTCTTGTGAGTTTCATTTGCAAATGTTTTGGGCCAGTTGCATCTGCAGTAATAAATGGCAAATTAATTTCTGTTTCTAATGTAGAAGACAATTCACACTTTGCCTTTTCTGCTGCCTCATAAAGACGTTGTAAAGCCTGTCTATCTTGCCTCAAATCAATTCCATATTCTTTTTTAAATTCATCTGCCATCCAATCTACAATTCTTTTATCAAAATCATCACCACCAAGATGAGTATCACCAGATGTGGCTAAAACTTCACATACACCTTCTCCTACTTCCAAAATAGAAACATCAAAGGTTCCACCACCTAAGTCAAAAACCAAAATTTTTTCTGCTTTGCCTTTTTCCACACCATAAGCTAAAGCAGCAGCTGTAGGCTCATTAATGATTCTAAGTACATTCAAACCGGCAATTGTACCTGCATCTTTTGTCGCCTGCCTTTGAGCATCATTAAAATAGGCAGGTACAGTAATTACTACATCTTTTACTCTTTCTCCCAAATAAGCAGAGGCATCATCTACCAATTTTCTCAATACCATTGCAGAGATTTCTTCTGGTGCATAAAGCTTACCATCAATTTCAAAACGCACTGTATCATTTGGTCCACGTACAACTTTATAAGAAACTATTTTGCTTTCTTCATCTACTTCTCCCCATCGACGGCCAATAAATCTTTTAGCTGAATAGATTGTGCGGTCTGGATTTAAAATTGATTGTCGTTTTGCTACTTGTCCTACTAATCTCTGGCCGTCTTTAGTAAAGGCTACTACCGAAGGAGTAAGTCTTGATCCTTCAGCATTAGTTATGATTTTAGGTTTACCTCCCTCAATTACAGCGATGACAGAGTTTGTTGTTCCTAAGTCAATCCCTATTGCTTTTGCCATTATACTTCCCCCCTTAACAATTAATTTAGAGCTTTATTTTTTAATAAGCATGTTTAACAGTATTGGCAAGGGGAGCTTTTTAAATATCAAAATAAAGAGCAAATTCCCAAGGATGTGGTCTTAATTTGACTTCTGTAGCTTCCTGTTTTTTACATTCAATCCATTTTTCAATCACATCTTCAGTAAATACATTTCCTTTAAGTAAAAATTCATGGTCTTCTTCCAAAGCTTGAATTGCTTCTTCTAAAGAGCTAGGTGTAAAAGGTATACCTTTTAATTCTTCTGGGCTAAGTGAATAGATGTCTTTATCTAATGGTTCTCCAGGATGAATTTTATTTTCAATACCATCCAATCCTGCCATTAACATAGCAGCAAAGGCAAGATATCCATTACAAGAAGGATCAGGAAAACGCACTTCAATCCGTTTTTGTTTAGGAGAAGGTGAATACATGGGGATACGTACACCTGCACTTCTATTTCTACTGCTATAGGCTAAGTTTACAGGTGCTTCAAATCCTGGAACAAGCCTTTTATAAGAATTTGTTGTTGGATTGGTAAATGCACAAAGAGCACGTGCATGTTTTAGGATTCCTCCAATATAATAAAATGCTAATTCGCTCAACCCACCATATCTATCACCAGCAAAAAGGTTTTGCCCTTCTTTCCAAAGACTTTGATGTACATGCATACCAGAACCATTGTCATTAAAAATGGGTTTTGGCATAAAAGTAGCTGTAAAACCATTTTTTATAGCTACATTCTTTACGACATATTTATATTTCATTAAATTGTCACCCATTTTTACTAAAGGTGCGAAACGTATACCAATTTCTGCTTGACCTGCTGTTGCTACTTCATGATGATGACATTCTGTTTCTACACCTATTTCCTGCATCTTTAAAACCATCTCTGTTCTTAAGTCTTGAAATTTATCCATAGGTGGGACAGGTAAATAACCTTCTTTATATCTTGGCTTATAATTTAAATTTGGATTTTCTTCTCTACCAGAATTCCAGCGTCCTTCAATTGAGTCAATAAAATAATAGCCACAATGTTCATTTTGATCAAAACGTATATCATTAAAGATAAAAAATTCAGCTTCAGGCCCAAAATAAGCAGTATCAGCAATACCAGTAGATTTTAAATAAATTTCAGCCTTTTGCGCAATATACCTTGGATCACGAGAATAAGGTTCTCTTGTGATAGGATCAACTACATTACAAATAAAACTAACTGTAGGTTCTTCATAAAATGGATCCATAAAAACTGTTTTAGAATCTGGTATTACTAGCATATCACTAAGATGAATAGCTTGCCAAGCACGAATACTAGAACCATCAAAGCCCACTCCCTCTTCAAAAGTGCTTTCATCAAAAAAAGAGATAGAAATGGAAAAATGTTGCCATGTACCTAATAAATCACAAAATTTCAAATCAACAATCTTTGCTCCATGTTTCTTAGCAAACTCTAATGCCTCCTTTGGTGTCATAGTTTCCTCCTTTTGTTTTTATTTAAAATCCATTATAGCAGTAAGACAATAAGTAATTTAATAAATAAGCAATACCTATGCCAGGGAAATTTTCAATAAAAATGGGAATAAGATATAAATTTTTAAACAAAAATGTAAAATAATTTTACAAAAATGTTAAATTGCATTATTTATTTCTTGCATAATATCGACAAATTTGTTAATTTAAATTGCAAAGGAGGAAATAATGAATCAGATTGCTTGTCTGTATGAAATCAGTCAGGCATTAAGCAATTTAGATTTAAAAAATTCTTTAAAAAAAGTATTAAATATTTTAGGCAATTATATGAATATTCGCAGAGGCGCTATTTCCATTTTTGATCCACAAACAGCTGAGATTCATATAGAAGTAGCATATGGACTTTCAGCAGAGGCAAGGCGTAGAGGACGTTATCGTTTAGGTGAAGGCATTACTGGCGAAGTAGTAGCTACTGGTAGACCAATAGTTGTACCGATTATCAGTCAGGAACCAAGATTTTTAAATCGTACTCTTTCTCGTAGTGAAACAGAAAAAAAACAAACTTCTTTTTTCTGTGTGCCTATCAAAGCTAGTGAGCAAGTGCTTGGAACATTAAGTATAGATAAAAAGTTTGAAGGAGAAAATACTTTAGAAGAGGATTTAAAATTTTTAACAGTTGTTGCTGCACTTGTTGCTCAAACTGTTCGTAATCTTCTTTTATTTGAAGCGGAGAAGAAACGGCTTGAAGAGGAAAATATAAAATTAAAGGAAAAACTTCAAGAAAAATTTAAATTTTCTTCTAATATTATTGTAGGACGTAGTAAAGTGATGGAGGATGTTTTTCGACTTATCTATCAAGCAGCCAAAAGTGATGCTACTGTTTTAATAAGAGGAGAAAGTGGGACAGGTAAAGAGTTGGTAGCTAATGCTATTCATTATAATAGTGCTCGTGCAAGTGGGCCTTTTATTAAAATAAACTGTGCTGCCTTGCCAGAAACATTGATAGAAAGTGAACTTTTTGGACATGAAAAGGGAGCATTTAGTGGGGCTTATACAACCAAAAAAGGACAATTTGAACTTGCTGATGGAGGAACTATATTTTTAGATGAAATATCTGAGTTAAATTTACATTTGCAGGCAAAACTTTTGAGAGTGCTTCAAGAAGGAGAATTTTATCGTGTGGGAGGAACAAAGCCAATAAGAGTAAATATAAGGATTATTGCTGCTACTAATCAAAATCTAGAAGAAGCAATGAAAAAAAATGCCTTTCGTGAAGATCTATATTATCGTCTTAATGTATTTCCTATTTATCTTCCACCATTAAGAGAAAGACGAACAGATATTTTGCTTTTAGCTGAACATTTTCTTGAAGAGTTTAACAAAAAATATAATAAACAAATTAGGCGTATTTCTACTCCTGCTATTGATCTTTTAGTTAAATATCATTGGCCAGGAAATGTGAGAGAATTAAAAAATTGTATAGAAAGGGCAGTAATTATTTGTGATGAAAATGTCATTCGTTGTTATCACCTTCCACCTACTTTACAAACAGCTGAAAGTACTCAGACTCAAAAAGGAAATTCTTTAAAACTTGCAGTAGAAAATCTTGAAAGAGAAATGATTATTGAAGCACTCAAAGTAACTAAAGGTAATTGTTCTCAGGCAGCCAAACGATTAGATACAACCTTACGTATTTTAAATTACAAAATAAAAAAATATGGCATTGATCCTTCCATGTTTAAAATAAAAATTTAATGCTTGTTTGACTTGAAAACAAAATATCCAGCCAATCAATTTCAATCTAAAATATTTTACAAAATTGTAAACCAAATTTTAAATTTAACAATTTTGTTTTTATGCTATCCAGCAAAAATCTCTAAATAAATTTCTAATTTATCTAGCTATCTTTAAAATTAACAGGTAAAATCACAGATTAGGATTAAGGACATGGAAAAAAATAAACAAAAAGGAGCACAAATGTTAGTTCCTACTATTATTATGGCCTTTTTGACTTTGGTGTTAATTTACATTGGCTACCGCAAAGGAGATGGGGAATATATTTTAGGCTTGAAAGCAGGTTTTAATCTTATGATTGAAGTTTTACCTCTTTTATTTTTTTCTTTTTTAGTTGCAGGTTTAATTCAAGTAGTCATTCCTGAGACAGTTATTTCTAAGTGGATTGGAGAAGAAGCTGGTATTAAAGGTATACTTCTAGCAGCCTTAGCTGGGTTTCTTATTCCTGGAGGCCCCTATCTGGTATTACCTATTTTAGCAGGTTTGTTGTATCAAGGATTAAGTATAGGCAGTGCTATGGCCTTTTACACAGCCAAATTTTTGTGTGGTTTTTCACGATTGCCTATAGAAATAGCTATTCTAGGTTGGAAATTTATCCTTGTACGCATTGTTATTACTTCTTTTTTTCCTATTTTAGCAGGAATAATGACGAATATATTATTTGGAAGATTTTTCAAGTAGGGTGTTTATGTTAGTTATAAATTGACAAAAATGTAAAATAATTTTAAAAGGGGTTGCCAGAATTAAAGAAAGTGATATGATTGCAAGCCGATATGAAATCGAAAAATAGTCATCAAAATTCCGCCAAGCAGAAAGAAAAAAATTATAAACTGCGTTTTCCTGATTTTCTTATCTATAGGGATGAATTAAGGTGTAATAATTGTAAGCTTTGTATAAAGGAATGCTCTTATGGTGTTCATTATTATGATAAGAAATTAAAGAGGGTGCTTTCGGATGAGATGAAGTGTGTTGGATGTAAGCGCTGTGAAGCGATGTGTCCTAATAATGCATTGATTATTCGGAGGAATTCTTTTTCTTTTAGGGAGAATGCACTTTGGACAGAGACATATATAAAAAACATATACAAGCAAGCTGAGACAGGTGGGGTATTGCTTACTGGTGCAGGTAATCCTTTACCTTATCCGATTTATTGGGACAAGATGCTTTTAGATGCCTGTCAGGTGACAAATCCTTCAATTGACCCATTAAGGGAGCCGATGGAGATAAGGACATTTTTGGGGAGGAAGCCAGATGCATTAGAGGTGGATAAAGAGGGGGATAGATACTCTTTAAAGACGACATTATCTCCTCAAATTGTAATTGATTATCCTATTTTATTTGCTGCCATGTCATATGGTGCATTGAATTTGAATGTTCATCGTGCTTTAGCTAGGGCGGCGGAGGAACTAAACACACTTTACAACACAGGTGAAGGGGGTTTACATCCTGAGCTTTACAAATATGGAAAGCATACGATTGTGCAATGTGCTTCTGGCAGATTTGGTGTTCATCCTAGGTATTTGAAAGCTGGAGTAGCGATAGAAATAAAGATTGGTCAGGGTGCGAAGCCAGGTATTGGAGGTCATTTACCAGGGGAGAAGGTGGATGAAGAGATTTCTATGACAAGGATGATACCAGTAGGTACAGATGCACTTTCACCAGCGCCTCATCATGACATATACTCTATAGAGGATTTAAAGCAGCTTATATATGCTTTAAAGGAAGCAACAAATTATGAAAAATTAGTGTTTGTCAAGATTGCTGCTGTGCACAATGTAGCGGCGATTGCCAGTGGGATTGTGAGGGCAGGTGCGGATGTTATTGTGATTGATGGGTTTAGGGGTGGTACTGGAGCTGCTCCGACGATGATAAGGGATCATGTAGGGATTCCTGTTGAGTTAGCATTAGCGGCTGTAGATGAGAGATTGAGGAAGGAGGGGATAAGGAATCAGATTTCTATAATTGTTTCTGGAGGTATTAGGTGTAGTGCTGATGTTGTGAAGGCAATTGCTTTGGGTGCGGATGCTGTTTATATTGGGACGGCTGCTTTAATTGCGCTTGGTTGTACATTATGTCAGCATTGTTATACAGGGAAATGTCCTTGGGGTATAGCTACAAATGATCCTAAATTAAGGAAGAGGATAAAACCTGAGGAGGCAGCTAAAAGATTAGTAAATTTAGTTAAGGCATGGGGTCATGAGATTAAGGAGATGTTAGGTGCGATGGGGATAAATGCATTAGAAAGTCTTAGGGGAAATAGGGAGAGGCTTAGAGGGATTGGTCTTAATGAAAAGGAACTTTCTATTTTAGGAATAAAACATGCAGGTGAGTAAAGAAATTTCTGGTTGTGGATTAACTGGTTTTTTACATAAAAAAGGAAAAAAAATTTCAGGGGATTTGATTGTAACTTCCATTGCCAATATGCATGAAAGAGGAAGTGGTCTTGGAGGTGGGTTTGCTGCTTATGGTATTTATCCTGAATATAGCGATTATTATGCTTTGCATATTATGTATGAAGATAATCTGGCAAAAAAGGAAACAGAATCACTTTTAAAGGAAAATTTATATATTGCTTATGAAGAGGTCATTCCACAAAGGAAAAATCGTTTTGTTTCAAATCCTCCTGTTCTTAAAAGATACTTTGTTAAATCAAAATCTTCATCCTCTCCTGATGATGAAATTGTTAAAGAGGTAATGAAAATAAATTTATATATTAAAGGAGCCTTTGTATTTTCTAGTGGAAAAAATATGGGAGTGTTTAAAGGTGTAGGATTTGCTGAAGATATAGCTGATTTTTTTAAAATAGATGAATATAAAGGTTATATCTGGATTGCTCATACTAGGTTTCCTACTAATACCCCAGGCTGGTGGGGTGGTGCTCATCCTTTTTCTCTTTTAGATTGGGCTATTGTGCACAATGGTGAGCTTTCTTCTTATGGGATAAATAAAAGATATATAGAAATGTTTGGCTATCATTGCTGTCTTTTAACTGATACTGAAGTTGTAGCCTATCTTTTAGATTTACTTATAAGAAGACATAAATTGCCTTTAGAAATAGCTTGTAAGATTTTAGCTCCTCCTTTTTGGGATGAAATTGAACGTATGCCAGAAGAAGAGAAAAAATTATATACAACTTTACGTGTAGTTTATGGAAGTGCCCTTTTAAATGGGCCTTTTGCTATTCTTTTTTCTTTTAAAGATGGATTAGTTGGTTTAAATGATAGGATAAAATTACGCCCGCTTGTTTGTGCAGAAACAGAAGATATGGTTTTTATGGCTTCAGAAGAGTGTGCCATAAGAGCTATTTGTAAAGAAGAAGCTAATATTTATGTTCCTAAAGCCGGAGAAGCAGTTATAGCGAGATTGGGAAATGCTTGAGGTTGATGCAAAGGGTTTTGATTATAAAGATTTAAACAGACTTATTAGAAAAAAGGTAGCAGAAGGAGAGAGACATTTTATTTTAAGACATGTAAATGGTCAAAGGTATGTAGGTGCAGGTATAGAGGAGAAGATAAAGATTGAGATATACGGTACACCTGGTCAGGATTTAGGTACATTTATGCAAGGCCCAGAGATTGTGGTTTATGGTAATGCACAGGATGGTGTAGGCAACACTATGGATGATGGGAAGATTATTGTTCATGGTTTAGCTGGTGATATTGTTGGATATGCTATGAGGGGTGGCAGGATTCATATATTAGGAGATGTCGGATATCGTGCAGGGATACACATGAAGGGTTTTGATAAGAAAAATCCTGTTATTATTATTGGTGGTTGTGCTGGAGGTTTTTTAGGTGAGTATATGGCTGGTGGGATAATTATTGTTTTGGGTTTTAATAAGAAGGGGTCGATTGCTGGGATGTGTCTTGGTACGGGTATGCATGGTGGAGTAATTTATGTTCGTGGTAAGGTTGATACTTTTTATTTAGGGGAGGGTGCTGTTTTAAAGGATATAGAAGAAAAGGATTATAAGTTACTTAGAAAATTGCTTAAGGAATATTGTGAAGATTTTTCTTTTGAATTAGAAAAGATTTTTGATCATCCATTTCAAAAGATTGTTCCTGCTTCTTCCCGTCCTTATGGACAGCTTTACACGACTTAAAAATCTTTTATTGGGCCTATAAGACTTAATACATAGCCTTTTTTAGCAAGATATTTTTTTATCACCTTTATAATATCTTCTTTTGTTACTCTTTTTATGTTTTCTATGTAAAGCTCATCATAATTATATCCTAGACCATAACGCTCATTTAAAGCCATAGAAATAGCTTGTTGACTATTAGTTTGTAAGCCAATTAAAAATTGACCAAGTACGTATTCTTTAGCATTTTCTACTTCTTCTTTTTTAATTCCATCTTTTATTAATTTTTCAAGTTCATTTTTTACTCCATTTATAGCTTTCTTAAGAGTATCAGGGCTAGTAGCCATATAAATACCCCAAATACCAGGTTCTATCCCTTCTCTATGAACAAAAGAAAGAGCATAAGCAAGCCCTTTTTTATCTCTTAAATTGATAAATAATCTACCACCTTGTCCAGAGAGTAAGGCATCTAAAACTGCCATAGCATATCTATCTTGACTATATAGTGTAGTAGCTAAGTTTCCTAATACAAAATGTACTTGTTCTTTAGGTAAATATTTTTTCACTATTACATCTTGTGAAGGTGGAAGAGGTGTAGGTGGTTTAAATAAATTGATTTCTTTCTTAGGCCAATTACCAAAAAGTTTTTCTACTGTAGCTAGTACTTTTTCAGTATGGACATCTCCTACTACTGCTAATACTAAATTGTTAGGAATGACATATTTTTGATAAAAATTAATTAAATCATCTCTATTGATTTTTGAGATAGTTTCCTCTGTGCCTAAGACATCCATTCCATAAGGATGATTTTGATAAAGAGCTTGATAGAAATAATAAAAAGCTAAGGAAGAAGGTCTATCTTCTTTCTGTTTGATAGCAGCAAGTAATAAAGGACGCAATTTTTCTATCTCTTCTGGATCAAAAGAGGGTTCGCATAAAATTTCTTTTATAATTGACATAGCCTCTTTAAAATAGCGAGAAAGAAAGTGAGCATTAAGACCAAAAGTATTCCATCCAGAAAATGTATCAATTTCTCCTGCCATACTTTCAATTAAATTAGCCAATTCAACAGCAGAATGTATTTTTGTGCCCCTCATTAACATTTTAGCAACAAAATTACAAATACCATTTGTTTTCTTTGTTTCTGCCCTTAATCCTCCCATAAAAACAGCAGAGATTGCAAATGTAGGTAAACGATGATTTTCTTTTATAAGCAAAGTGAGCCCATTTTTAAGAACAAACTTATGTACTTTTTTTTGAGAAATTTTTTCTTTTTCTATATACTTTGGCCAAAGCTTATATATTTCTTCTTTTTTAAGATTTAATTTTGCCTCTTCAGGTAAAACTAATACAAGGGATAGATGTTCTGGTATAAGAAATTTTTTGGTTACTTCTTTTATTTCCTCAACAGTAACATTTTTAATATCAAAAAGATATTCTTCACATTTTCTTGCGTCCCCTTCTACTACTTCAAATACCCCAAGGGTTCTAGCCCATCCTTCCATAGTTTCTTGATCAAAAATAAAATCTGCTTCTACATTCAGTTTTGCTTTTGCTAATTCTTCATTTAAAACACCTTCATGTTTTATCTTTTCAATTTGATAAAAAATCTCTTTTAGAGCTTCTTTTACATTTTTTTCATCTAATACAGCATAAATAATAAACAATCCAGGCCCCTTAGGAGTAAAAGAATGAGTAGAAATAGAATGCACAATAGGTTTTTTTAATTTTAAAGCTACTGTAAGACGAGAGCTTTCACCACCTCCCAAAATCTCTGAAAGTATATCTAAAGCATGGGCTTCTGGTGTACCACATTTTGGTATAGGAAAAGCTAGTCCTAAATAAGTTTCTTTAAAAGGTTTTTTTAAAATTTTTAAACGCATTTCACTTTGAGGTGGTTCTGTTTTTGGTTGAAAATGAACAGGTGAATGAATTTCAGGAAATGCTTTATTTAAAACCTCTTTTACCTTTTCTTCTTCTACATTGCCAACAACTACTATAACTATATTTGAAGGTTTATACCAATAATGATAATAATTTAAAAGATTTTCTCTTTTAATTGCATTTACTGTTTCTATCCATCCGATTACTGGACGACGATAGGGATGAATTTTATAAGCAGTAGAAAAAAGAGTATTAGAAAGGATGAAAAAAGGAGAATCATGGTCTTTGCGAATTTCCTCTAATATTACTTTTCTTTCTTGTTCTAATTCATTTTCTTCAAAAGTGGCATTTTTTACCATGTCTATTAATATATTTAAACCTATTTGCCATTTTTCAGATGGCATTACAACATGATAAACAGTGTAATCAAAACTTGTATATGCATTAATACTACCACCATGTCCTTCAATAATTTTAGCAATTTCGCCAGGTTGATAATGTTTTGTACCTTTAAAAACCATATGCTCAATAAAATGGCTAATTCCAGCCTCTCTTTCATCTTCATAAGCACTACCTGTTTTTACCCATATTTGAATAGCTACTACTTTAGCTGAATCATTCTTTTGAAATATTAATTTGAGACCAGAAGGTAAATTAAAAACCTTCATTGTTTTTAATAAAGATAATTCTGCTTGTGCAATTTTGACCATTATTACCTCCATGAAGAGAATCAAGAAGATATATTTTATTAATTTCATTGTGAGAGATTTTTAGATTTTTTAAAATGGTAATTAATTGCTTGTTTTATAAAATTTTTAGCCCATTCTTCTGTTCCCAAAGCATGTAAATGGGTATAAGCAGCGAGCACATTTTTATAGCAAAATCCATCATGTTTTCCATCAATACCATAGCCTTTTTTAACAGAAAAAGCAAAGTAACCTTTCTTTTGTGTCCATTTAAGGACGTAAGAATAGTGGAATTCATGTCCTTTCAATATATGACCTGTTTTGAAAAATGGATTTTTAGAAATTACTTCAATTATTGTATAACCATGTCCTTTAGGTTTCTTACTTACTCCTAATATTATAGGTAATATTCCTACCATAGGATAAGTTTTTTCTTGCCAAATAAGTTTTTCACTTAAATACATAAGGCCGCCACATTCAGCATAAATAGGAAGTCCTGCTTCAGCTGCTTCTTTAATAGCATGTCTTAAAGAAAGATTAGAAGAGAGCATTTCAGCATGAGTTTCTGGAAATCCACCACCTATATAAAGGGCATCTAAATCATCTGGTAATGTATCTTTAAGGGCACTAAATTCAATTATCTCTGCTCCGGCTTTTTTTAATACCTCAAGATTTTCTGGATAATAAAAATGAAAAGCTGCATCCTTAATAACACCAATTTTTATATTAATCCCTTTTATTAAAGAAGGTATATTTTTTTCTATAAAAGATAATGATGGTGTTTGATTTGCAATTTGCCAGATTGTTTCTATATCAAGATATTTTTTTACTATTTCAGCTACAGACTGTATTGCTTCTTCAGCCTTTGGATGTTCTTGAGGAGGAATAAGTCCTAAATGTCTATCTGGGAAAGTAATATTTTCAAGTCGAGGAATAGCACCAAGTATAGGCAATTTACAATATTTTTTAATACTGGCTTTAATTATGTTCTCATGTCGTGCATGTGCTAATTTATTAAGAATCACTCCTTTAATTGATACTTTAGGATCAAAATATTGACAGCCTAATACTAAAGCGGCAATTGTGCGAGTTACCTTTGTACAATCAACAATAAGAATTACTGGGGCATTAAGAAGTTTCGCTAATTCAGCTGTGCTTACTGTGCCTTCTACATCTAATCCATCAAAAAGTCCTCTATTTCCTTCAATAACAGCTATATCTGCATACTTTGTATGTAAACAGAAAGAAAAGATTATTTGTTCTTTTGTCATAAAAAAAAGATCTAAATTATAGCAAGGATGATTAGCACCTAAACTGAGCCAGCCCATATCTATATAATCTGGCCCTTTTTTAAAAGGTACCACTTTATAATTTTTTTGTTGCCATGCCCGACATAAACCTACACTTATAGCTGTTTTTCCAGTATCGCCACTAAGGCCAGCAAGTACAATTCTAGGACAGCTCATTTTTCAGGGCCAGGGACACTTAAAGTGCCACAGGTACCACTACTACATTGACGAAATTGGGTTGTGGGTCCTCCACTTTTCTCTTTTACCATACCTATTTTACTTAAAACTCTCTCAATTTTTGAAGAACCACATTCAGGACATTTCATTTCTACCATATCATCTTCTGTTTTAATTTTTAAAAGTTCAAAAATTTCTCCACATCTTAAACAGCGAAATTCATATATAGGCATAAAAACACCTCCTTTTTTCAAAATCTTACAGCGAAAATGGGCTTTGTCAATACTCATCTCCCTTTACATTGACAAGCAAGAGGAAATAAATTATATTTTAAACATGCGGGCATAACTCAGTGGTAGAGTGCGAGCTTCCCAAGCTCGTGGTCGCGGGTTCGAATCCCGTTGCCCGCTCCATAGAGAAAGGAAAGTGGGCATTTGCCCACTTTTTTATTAGGAGAGAATATGAGTTTATATACTGAAAAAGTAATTAGTATTGTAGAAAAGCTTGTTACACCCATTGTTGAAAGTGAAGGGCTTGAATTGGTGGATATAGAATTTCAGAGAGAAGGTAGAGGTTGGGTATTGAGGGTTTATATTGATAAAGCTGGAGGAGTTACATTAAATGATTGTACAATAGTAAGTCAACAATTAAGTGCTCTTTTAGATATTGAGGATCCTATTGATACAGCTTATACTTTAGAGGTATCGTCGCCTGGACTTACTCGTCCTCTTAAAAAGGAAGAAGATTATAAAAAATATGAAGGACATCTTGTACAGATAAAGACATATCAGCCAATAAATGGTCAAAAAATATTTCGAGGTACATTATTAGGGATAGAAGAAGGCATAGTAAAGGTTGAGATTAAAGGGAAAATATATGAGATTCCCCTTGATTCTATTGCAAAAGCAAATCTTGATTTTGAAATTTAAGGAGAAATTTATGGCAGCAGAACTAAAACGGATTATCGAACAAGTGACAAAGGATAAAGGTATTGAGAAGAGTTTTCTTATAAAAACAGTTGAGGAAGCTATTCGTTCAGCAGCTAGAAAAAAATATGGACATCAAGCAGATATTGAAGTGGCTTATAATGAAGAAACAGGAGAAGTAGATGTTTATCTCTTTAAAACAGTTGTAAAAGATTTAACTGATACAATGAAGGAAATTACTTTAGAAGAAGCAAGAAAATTTGATCCAGAAGTAGATATAGGTGATAGTATAGGAATAAAACTGAATACAAGTGAGTTTGGCCGAATTGCTGCTCAGGCGGCAAAACAAGTAATTTTGCAGCGGATGAAAGAGGCTGAAAGAGAGATTATTTATGAAGAGTTTAAAGATAGGAAGGGAGAAATAGCTTATGGTATTGTTCAACGTCTAGATAAAGAAGGAATAATTGTCAACTTAGGTAAAACAGAAGCACTTTTACCTTGGGAAGAGATTATACCTGGTAAAGATAATTTTAAAAGAGGTGATAGATTAAGGGCATATATTTTAGATGTAAAGAAAGAAAGCCGTGTAGCTCAAGTTATTCTTTCTCGTACCCATCCTGCTTTTCTTATTGCCCTTTTTACTTTAGAAGTACCAGAAATTGCAGAAGGGATAGTTAAAATTATCAGTGCTGCTCGTGAACCAGGAAGCCGTGCAAAAATTGCTGTTGTATCTCAGGACATGGATGTAGATCCGGTAGGGGCTTGTGTTGGGCTTCGAGGTTCAAGAGTGCAAAATGTAGTGAGGGAGTTAAAAGGAGAAAAAATAGATATTGTACTTTGGGATCCTGATCCAGTAAAATTTATTTGTAATGCATTAGCTCCGGCAAAGGTATTAAAAGTTATAATGGATAAAGAAGAACAAAGTATGGAAATTATTGTACCAGATGATCAACTTTCATTGGCTATTGGTCGGGGAGGACAGAATGTAAGATTAGCTTCAAAATTAACAGGTTGGAAACTAGATGTACGTAGCAAAAGTCATTATGAAGAAATTGAGAGATTGCGTTATGAAACACTTTTAAAAGTAGAAGGAGTAACAAAGGAAATTGCTGATCTTTTAACACAGAATGAAATTCGTTCAGCAGAAGAGTTAGCTCAATGTAGTGTTGATGAATTAAAAGAAATCGGTTTTGATGAAAAAAAGGCAAAATCTTTAATTATGGCTGCTCAAAGATTTATGAGTGAAGAGACAGGAGAAAAACAGGGTGGTGAGGAATAAGCCTTATCCTATAAGGACTTGTGTAGTTTGTGGTCAAAAGGATTATAAAAGTAATTTAATTCGTATAACTTGTTATAAAGGTAAAATTAAATTGGATGAAAAACAGCGACTTCCTGGACGGGGAGCTTATGTTTGTAGTAAATCATGTTTAAAAAAATTAAATTCATTACGTATTTGGAAAAAATTAGCTCGTTCTCTTCGCCATCCCTTAGAGGAAACTGCCTACAAAGAGTTTAAACAAGAAATAGAAGGTTTTTTAGAAAGAGGGAAATATGTCCAAAGTTAAAGTATTTCAATTAGCTAAAGAATTAAATATTACTAGTAAAGAATTGCTTTATAGATTGGAAGAATTGGGCATTATGGTAAAGGGTCACATGAGCACCCTTACTGATGATGAAGTAGCTCGTATTAAAGATGCCTTTGCCAGTTTTCCAAAGGAAGAGAGGCAAAAAAAGGTTATTGTGAGGAAAAAAGCTCAAGTAACACCTAAAGAGGTAGAAGTTGCAAAACCAGAAGTAATTGAAGAAACAACTCCTAAAGAGAAACCAGAAGAGGCTGTTGAAGAACAGCCTCAAACAATATCTGAGGTTGAAAAGGAAGAGGTTGAAAAGCCAAAGAAAAAGAAGAAAGCAAAGGAAGAAGAATTTTTAGAAGAAGAAAAAATAAGAAAAAAAAGGAAACCAACTGAACGTAAACGGCATCGGCATGTAGTAATAGAGATGTTTGATGAAGAAGAGTTAGGGCTGGCGCCGATGCCTGAAGTGCCTCCTTCAAGACCAGCCAAGAAAAAAGAAGAGAAAAAGGAAAAACCATCTAGACCAATTACTGTACCTCCTAAGCCAGCTAAAAGAAGGGTAGAGATGGGAGAAACTATTACTGTTGCTGAGCTAGCTAAAGCAATGGGAGTAAAAGCAAATGAAGTAATTAAAAAACTTATGGGATTAGGGGTAATGGCTACTATTAATCAACCACTTGATTATGAAACTGCTGTATTAGTAGCCAGTGAATTTGATTATGAAGTTAAAAAAGTAGGTTTTGTGGAAGAAGAAGTTTTAAAGCCCATTCCTGATAAACCTGAAGATTTAAAACCAAGACCACCAGTAGTGACAGTTATGGGTCATGTAGACCATGGTAAAACTTCACTTTTAGATGCCATTCGTCATACCAATGTGGCTGCTAGAGAAGTAGGAGGTATTACTCAACATATAGGGGCATATTATGTTACTTTAGATAAAGGTAGTATTGTCTTTTTGGATACACCAGGTCATGAAGCCTTTACTGCCATGCGGGCAAGGGGTGCTCAAATTACAGATATAGTTATTTTGGTAGTAGCTGCAGATGATGGAGTAATGGAACAGACACGTGAGGCAATTAATCATGCTAAAGAGGCAGGTGTTCCTATTGTTGTGGCTATTAATAAAATTGATAAGCCTAATGCAAATCCTGAACGTGTGAAAAGGCAGTTAGCAGAACTAGGGCTCGTTCCAGAGGAATGGGGTGGAGATACTCTTTTTGCAGAAATTTCAGCAAAAAAGAAAATAGGTATTGAAGATTTATTAGAATTAGTATTACTTCAAGCTGAGATGTTAGAACTTAAGGCTAATCCAAATAAACCTGCTAGAGGAGTAGTAATAGAGGCAAGATTAGATAGAGGTAGAGGGCCTGTAGCAACAGTTCTTATTAAAGAAGGTACCCTTAAAGTAGGTGATCATTTTGTTTGTGGACTTCATTATGGTAAAGTAAGAGCTATGCTTAATGATCAGGGGAAGCCTGTTGATAAAGCAGGCCCATCCATACCTGTTGAGATTCAAGGTATTTCTGGTGTGCCTGAAGCAGGAGATCAGTTAATAGTAGTAGAGAGTGAAGATATTGCAAAGGAAGTAAGCCGTCATCGTCAGAGTAAGCAAAGAGAAGCAGCTCTTGTTAAAGCAGGAGTAAGTTTTGAAAACATTTATCAAAAATTTAAAGAAGGGGAGATAAAAGAACTTAAACTTATTGTTAAAGCAGATGTTCAAGGTTCAGTAGAAGCTATAAAAGAAGCACTTACTCGCCTTTCTACTGATGAAATAAAAGTAAATATTATACATGCTTCTACTGGTTCTATAACTGAATCTGATATATTACTAGCTTCTGCTTCTAAAGCTGTAGTGATAGGTTTTAATGTGAGACCTTCGGGTAAAATAAGAGAATTGGCTGAGCGAGAAAAAGTAGATATTCGTTATTATGAAGTAATCTATCATTTATTAGATGAAGTTCAAGATGCAATGAGAGGAATGCTTACACCTGAGTATCAAGAGAAGGTAATGGGTGAAGCAGAAATTAGGCAGCTTTTTAAAGTGCCTAAAGTAGGTAAAGTAGCTGGATGTTTTGTCAAAAATGGAAAGATAGAACGTTCACATCGTATAAGGATTTTAAGAGATGGAACAGCTATATATAAAGGCAAACTTGCTTCATTAAAGAGGTTTAAAGAAGATGTAAAAGAGGTAATGGCTGGTTATGAATGTGGTATGAGTTTTGAGAACTTTCAGGATTTTAAAGTAGGAGACATTGTTCAAGCATATATATTGGAAGAAGTAAAACGAGAATTGGTTCCATCAGCTAAAAAAGAAGCAGAATAAAATGGTTGTAGGTGTTGGGCAAGTTTTATTACGTCTTCCAGGAAATCATTCACTTAAAGGAAAAAGACGTATCTTACGTCAAATAGTAGAAAGGATAAAGCAACGATTTAATATTTCTATAGCTGAAGTGGATGCTCAGGATCAATGGCAATTAATTTATCTAGGTATATCCCAAGTAGGTTTAAATGGTGATAGAATAAGAACAGAGTTAGATAAGGTGCTTAATTTTATTGAAAAGATGAATTTGGTAGAAATTATTGATGTAGAGTTAGAAATTATCCATTTTTCAACAAAAGATATCTTACATGAAAAGTTATCCCCGTGCCTTTAGGATTGCGGAAGTCTTTCAGAGAGAATTAGCAGATATTTTATTAAAAAAAATTGCTGATCCACGTCTTCAAGGTGTGACTATTACAAGAGTTGTAGTTTCTGAGGATTTAAAATTGGCAACAATCTTTTTTGATGTTTGGGACAATAAACAAAAAGTAGAAAGAGCTTTAAAAGGCTTTGATAGTGCACATCATTTTATAAAAAGAGAATTGGCAAAAAGAGTAAGGCTTAAATTTATGCCTGAACTTCGGTTTGAAGTGGAAATTTAAATGGAAATATCAGGTGTATTAATTATCAATAAACCAAAAGGCATTACTTCATTTGGTGTTGTTAAAAAGATAAAACAATGGCTTAAAGTAAAGAAAGCAGGTCATGGTGGTACTCTTGACCCTTTAGCTACAGGAGTATTACCTATTTTTATTAATAAGGCTACCAGAATTGCTGAATATTTTTTATCAATGGAAAAGGTTTATTTGGCTACTATGCGTTTAGGAATTGAGACAGATACTCAAGATATTGAAGGAGAAGTGATAAATGTGTGTGAAAGTATAAACATTAATTTAAATGATTTAGAAAAAGTAATGAAAGAGTTTAGAGGAAAAATTAAACAAATACCTCCAGCTTATGCAGCAATAAAAGTGAAAGGAATACCACTTTATAAGTATGCTAGAAAAGGGATAAAAATAGAATGTTCACCAAGAGAGGTGGAAATTTATGATATAAAAATTATTTCTTTCCATCCACCAGAGGTTGAGTTTGAAGTAACTTGTTCTAAAGGGACTTATATTAGGACACTTTGTGCAGATATAGGGAAAAAACTTGGATGTGGTGCATGTTTATTACGTTTGCACCGGTTAAAAACAGGGCCTTTTAGCATTGAGAAAGCGATTTCTCTTGAAATTTTAAGGGAGGCAATTAAAGCAAAAAAATGGCAAAAATATTTAATAAATATGAATGAAGCTTTGGCTCATTTACCTTCTATTATTGTAGATGGGATTCAAGAAAAAAAGATTAAATTGGGTCAATCTATCTTTTGGCCTGAAAAATTGACAAATTCAATATTTCGTGGCTTAAACAAAGAGAAAAAATTGATTGCTTTATTAAGACCTTATCCTTTAGAAAAAGGAATGCGATTACATCCAATAAAAGTATTTGAAGGAGGGGAAAATGGCATTAATGCCTGAACAAAAACAAGAAATTATTAAAGAATTCCAACTTCATCCAAAAGATACTGGTTCTCCAGAAGTTCAAATTGCACTTTTAACTAAACGCATTGAATATTTGACAGAGCATTTTAAAATACATAAAAAAGATTTCCATTCACGGCGAGGTTTATTAAAACTTGTAGGTAAAAGGAAACGTTTGCTTAATTATTTAAAAGAAAAAGATATTGAAAGGTATCGTCGGCTTATTCAAAGGCTTGGTTTGAGAAAATAAAAATAAAGAGGAAAAAAGATGGAGATAAAGGAACAGATAGAATGGGCAGGCAGGACTTTTTCTATTTCTTATGGAAAAGTAGCTCATCAAGCTAATGGAGCAGTACTTGTAAGTTATGCTGATACAGTTGTTTTAGTAACAGCTGTTATGGGAGGAGAGACAATTTCTTCTGATTTTTTACCATTAACAGTAGAATATCAAGAGATGTCCTATGCAGCTGGTAGGATTCCGGGTGGTTTTTTTAAAAGAGAGATAGGTCGACCAAGTGATAAAGAAATTCTTACATCTCGTCTTATTGATCGTCCCCTAAGACCCTTATTCCCAGATGGATTTTCACATGAAGTTCAAATTATTGCTACTGTGCTTTCAGCTGATCAAGAAAATGACCCAGATATTTTAGCTATGATAGGAGCATCAGCAGCTTTACTTATTTCTGATATTCCATTTGCTACTCCTATTGCTGGAGTAAGAGTAGGAAGAGTTAGAGGTGAATGGGTAATTAATCCTACAAGGACTCAACTTCAAGAAAGTGAGTTAAATATTGTAGTAGCTGGTCATGAAAAAGGAATAGTAATGGTTGAAGGTGAGGCACTTTTTGTACCTGAAGAAACTGTGCTTGAAGCTATTTTCGTTGGTAAAAAGGCTTTAGAACCTATTCTTTCTTTACAAAAATCATTACAAAAAAAAGTAGGTAAACCTAAGTTGGAAATTACAACCTGTGTAGATTCAGAACTTATAGAAAAAATGAAAATTTATTTGCCTGCTATAGAGGATGCAATAAAAATTCCTGAAAAACTCCTTCGACATGCACATTTAAAAGATATATTTAATCAGGCAGTACAGGATTTATTAATCAGTGATGAAAATCTACCTCAAGCAAAGGCAATTTTTTTAGATTTAGAAAAAGAAGTTATACGGCAAAAGATCCTTGAGGAAGGGAAACGTATTGATGGTCGTGGTTTTAAAGATATAAGGCCTATATATTGTGAAGTAGGAATATTACCCCGTACACATGGATCAGCCTTATTTAAAAGAGGTGAGACTCAAGTATTGGTTGTAACTACTCTTGGAACATCTGAAGACGAGCAAAAAATTGAGGCTCTTTATGGTGAAAGTTTTAAGTCTTTTATGGTGCATTATAATTTCCCACCTTATTGTGTAGGAGAAGTAAAAAGATTACGTGGCCCTTCAAGAAGGGAAATAGGTCATGGTGCATTGGCTGAAAGGGCTTTAAAGCCAGTTATTCCAAAAGAAGAAGAATTTCCTTATACTATAAGAGTAGTTTCAGAAGTATTGGAATCAAATGGTTCTTCCTCTATGGCTACTGTATGTGGTGGTTCTCTTTCACTTATGGATGCGGGTGTGCCGATAAAGAAAAGTGTAGCAGGTATCGCAATGGGGTTGATAAAAGAGGATGATAAAATAGTTATTCTTTCTGATATTTTAGGTGATGAGGATCACTGTGGGGATATGGATTTTAAGGTTGCTGGTACACGTGAGGGAATAACAGCTATTCAAATGGATATTAAAATTGAGGGTGTAACTAAAGAGATTCTTCATCAAGCATTAATTCAAGCAAGAGAGGGTAGATTTTTCATATTAGATAAAATGGAAGCCACACTTTCTGCTCCTAAACCTCAGATTTCTCCTTATGCTCCTAAAGTAACTATAGTTGAGATTTCTCCAGAAAAAATTGCCAATCTTATTGGCCCTGGTGGTAGAGTTATTAAGGATATTATTACAAAAACAGGCGTAACTATAGATATAAAAGAAACAGGTAAAGTACATATTATATCTAATAATGAAGAAGCTATTCAAAAAGCAGCAGAACTTGTAAAACAAGTAACACAAGATATAGAAGTGGGAAGATTATATATTGGTAAAGTAAAAAGGGTTATGGATTTTGGTGCATTAGTAGAAATTTTGCCTGGAATTATAGGAATGGTTCATATTTCTGAGCTTGATCATAGACGTGTGCAAAAGGTAAGTGATGTTTTGAAAGAGGGAGATGAGGTGCTTGTAAGGGTGCTAGAAGTAGAAAAAGATGGTAGAATTAAGTTAAGCCGTAAGGCAGCTCTTTCTCCTCATATTCACTTAAGAAGAAGAGGTGGACACAAGTCTTAAAATTCTTGTAAAAGTTAAAATTTTACGCCAAGGTGTCTCTTTACCTGCTTATATGACACCAAATGCAGCAGGAATGGATATTTTTGCAGCTATTGAAAAACCTGTTGATTTATTACCAGGAGATATTGTTCTTATTCCTACAGGCATTGCTATTGCTTTACCTCCTGGTTTTGAAGCACAAATAAGACCGAGGAGTGGGTTGGCTATAAAACACGGTATTACTCTTATCAATTCACCAGGTACTATTGATCAGGATTATAGGGGTGAAATAAAGGTAGCCATTATCAATTTTGGGAAAAAACCATATAGAATCTTTCCAGGAGATAGAATTGCTCAACTAGTAGTATCTCCTATAGTAAAGGTAAAGTGGGAGGTGGTAACAGAATTACCTCCATCAAAGCGAGCAGAAGGTGGTTTTGGACATACAGGAAGATAAAATAAATTATATTTAGCAAAAAATTGGAATATTTTTTATTACCTTTAATTGCCTTTATCATTGCTACTCTTACTTCACAGGCTGGAGTTTCAGGGGCATTTCTGCTTATGCCTGTTCAAATAAGCCTTTTGGGCATTACTTCTCCTATAGCAAGTGCTACCAA